>JAUSEJ010000406.1 GCA_030650265.1 Dehalococcoidia bacterium
CCTACTATCGCTGCCTTGCCTCTAAGGCCCAAGTCAAGACCCTCCTTTCCTGGAATTCTGGCCCCACTATATACTGTTTGGCACATACCGTCAACTACTGGCAGCAGGTTTTGGCTGCCGAGCAGTGGCGCTAAAATGAACCTCCGAGTACCACTATCAGCCGCTCACGCGACAATGATCACTCTTGACGAACTTCATGTATTCAGGCCAGCCGCACATCCCTCCATTGTCAATGTGGTTACCGGATCGCCCTCCGCGGATGTGGCTGCGAGGGCAATGGAGAATTTGCCGTGGAGTCCACGATAAGCATGCCGAGATTCTTCAGCTTCGGCAACTCCTGCTCTGCCGCATCCTTGTTCATGACTACAAGGATATCAAGTATCATTGGTGCCGTTGCCTTTGCTGTTATTGTTGGTTTGGCCAGTGACGAATTCGCCCACGACGATCTTGCCTTCCAGCTCTTCAGGCAAGAGTTGCCGGGCCTTGGCAACTGAAATGGCGTTGTCGCGTTCCCACTCGACCATATCAACCGGATCGCTCATGTTGTTACGGCGGCCGAATGTGGTCGGGCACTGGGAGATGACGTCGATCACCGAGAAGCCTGAATGTGAGATGGCCTTTTGGCAGTACCTCGCCAACTGGGCGACATTATAAGTCGTAGACCTGGCCACATAGGTTGCCCCTGCCGCCGTTGCCAGATTGCAGATATCAAATGGTCGCATCAGATTTCCGTAGGGGCTGGTAGAAGTATTGCTGCCGATCGGCGTAGTGGGCGATAACTGCCCGCCAGTCATGCCATAGATACTGTTGTTCAGGATGATCGCGGTAAGGTCAATGTTCCGTCGGGCGGAATGGATGAAATGGTTGCCGCCAATGCCGCAGGCGTCGCCATCCCCCATCAGGACCACGACGGTAAGTTCCGGTCGTGCCAGCTTTATGCCTGTGGCGAAGGCCAGAGCCCGGCCGTGAGTCGTGTGCATGGTATTGAAATTCAGGTATAGCACCGCCCGTGAGGCGCAGCCAATACCAGACACTACGACAGTCCTATTCTGATCGATCTGCACTTGATCGAAGGCCACGAGGAGAGCGTTTAAGGCAGTGCCATGGCCGCAGCCAGCACACCAGATATGAGGAAGTTTCTCGGTCTTTAAGTATCTTTCAGCCCGCGACATCATCGGCGATCATTCCCCCCCATTCGTGTTCTAGCCACCAATCCGGTCTCACGATGTCTTCCTTATGAAGGGCAGCTGCTTGTAGTAAGTCTTCATAGTCTTCCTCAGTTTCGAGCAGGCGCAGCGCTTCCGCAAGAATCAGATCTGGCGTCGGAAGCTCGCCCCTCACATACGACCAGCCAACCACGGGACAGCGGCCAGCAGCGATTCGCTGAAGCTCCAGCACCAGTTGGCCCATGTTCATCTCGGGAACCAGAACGGCCTTTCCTGTAGCGGCAATGGCGGCGAACTCCTCTTCCGGGAACGGGTGCAAGGTGATCGGCCGGAAGACACCTAGATTAAGGCCGTAATCTTTGGCCAGTTTCGTCGCCGCAATGGCAGAGCGAGCCATGGACCCATAGGCGACGATAACCAAATCGGCGTCTTCGAGATGGATGCCTTCGAAAGCGGCGATCCGGTGTCTATTTGCCCCTATCTTGTGATGGAGCCGGCGGATGAGGGTCTGAACAACTTCAGGATTTGTGCTGGGGAAGCCTGTCTCGTCGTGAATCAGGCCGGTTATCTGGTAGCGGTACCCGTCGCCGAAGCTAGCCATTGGCGGTACTTCGTCCGCATCTGCTCGATAAGGAAGATATTCCGAAGGGGGCACCGACGGCTTCTTGCGTTCGACGATGGTAAAGGGCAAAGTCTCCCGGTCTAGCACGACCGCTTCGCGAAGGTGGGCAATGACCTCGTCGGCGAGGACTATTACCGGAACGCGGTATTCTTCAGACAGGCTGAAGGCCCTGGCGGTAAGCTCGTACATCTCTTTCACGGAGGCTGGGGATAGGACGATAACCGGGTGGTCGCCGTGAGTTCCCCATATCGTCTGCATGACGTCTCCTTGAGCGGGAGCAGTGGCGACGCCGGTGCTGGGGCCCAGCCTCTGAACGTTGACTATGACGCAGGGGATCTCTGCCATGCCCGCGTAGCCGATGTTTTCTTGCATCAAAGAGAACCCCGGGCCGCTAGTAGCGGTCATGGCCTTTACCCCGGCTACGGAGGCCCCGAGCACGGCGGCGATGCTAGCGATTTCATCTTCCATCTGAATGAAGGTTCCGCCTATGGATGGTAGCAATCTGGCGCACGCTTCAGCGATCTCAGTGGAAGGGGTTATGGGATAACCGGCGAAGAACCGCATGCCTGCCGCTATGGCCCCTTCGACACACGCCTCATTTCCCTGGATAAGCCGCGGCCTTGGGCTAGTAGCCATCTTCAGTGCCTATGTCGATGGCAAAGTCAGGACAGAAACGCTCACAGAGCCGGCATCTGTTGCAGACATCGTTGTCTACATAGGCCTTGTTCTCCTCGTTGAGTCCGAACACCTGTAGTGGGCAGAATGCCACACATATGCCACATCCCTTGCACCACTGCTCCCTGATGGTTACCTTCGCCTTCCTTCTCGTAGCCGTCTGTACCATCTCTGAGGACCTCCATTGCTCAACTGAATCCCCTGACACCGAGTGCCAGACTATCTTCTTTCAATTTAGCACGAATGGCTCTATAATACCAATTGATGTTTCTGATAGCAGGTATCAGCAATTGCTATATATGGAGGCATAGCCATGCAGTTTGCTCAGTTAGAAGCCTTTGTCGAGACCGCCCGACGGGGAAGCGTCTCGCGTGCCGCCGAAAGCCTGTTTGTGACCCAGCCGACGATCACTGGCCGTCTGCAAGCTCTTGAGGCTGAGCTTGGCGAAGATCTCTTTAGCAGGGTCAAGTACGGTGTCGCCCTTACCGATGCGGGCAAGGCGTTGCTCCCATACGCCCGGCGGGCTTTGCGAGCCGTGAGCGAAGGCAAGGTCGCTCTGCAGAACCTGAGGGAGGCTACGGCGGGGAACCTGATTATCGGCGCAGGGCCGCTGATTAGTACCTATCTGCTGCCAATCATCCTCGTACGTTTCGGGGCCGAGCACCCAAAAGTACGGGTTGCTGTTCGTACTGGGCACTCGGAAGAGGTCCTTGCCATGGTCTTGAATGAGGAGGTCCAGGTTGGCATGGTCCGCAAGTTGACGCACCCGGAAATAGCATCGGTGAGGCTCTACGACGACGAGCTAGTCCTCGTCGTACACCCCAATCACTCGTTTGCCTCCCGCCAGGACGTAACCGCTCAAGACGTGGCGCGCGAAGGAGTGGTGCTCTTCGATCGCACCACTAGCTACTATGAACAGGTCAACGATTTTTTCGCAGCGGCCGGGGTGGCGCCAAGAGCGACGCTGGAACTGGACAACGTGGAATCGGCAAAAAAGATGGTTGAGAAGGGATTGGGGATTGCCCTCCTACCTCACGTGGTCGTCGGACGCGAGGTAAGACTTGGCACTATCAAGACGGTGCCCATCGCCGACAATCCCCACGTGAAGCGGGAGAACATCGCGATCTATCGACGGGCGAGCGGTTTGGGTGGCATTGCCCACGCCTTTCTCAGTATCATCGAAGAGTTGCCGCGGTTGCTTTCGGAAGAATAGTGCCAGTTATATGGCCACGGCTCCCCAGCCTAGCTTTTCACTACACTTCGCTTTCGCTTATGGGAAAGGTTACCATGGTTGTCTCAATGGACTAGGCGGGGTCTCCCCTGTTGCCAACTTAACTCTCCCAACATTCCGCCCCCATACGCCGGAGGATTCTTCAGCACTGCAACTCTAGATTCTCACCGTGCTTTCCTTGGCCTTCGCCCCAGATTACCGGACTCGGCTCCCTCTTGGTCGTGTTTCCGGTTGGATCTTACGACGAGGCAGGATTCACTTCATGTTACGAACTGCGTGGTTGGAATGACATCGCTTTGACGCTCGGATTACTCCTGACGCCGGACGGTTCCTCTAGGGCGGTCTGGCCCTTACC
>JAUSEJ010000419.1 GCA_030650265.1 Dehalococcoidia bacterium
CTCGAGACGAAGGTTTGCATCCCGAGGTTCAAAGTGATTATAGGCCATAGGTTGCAGCCTGTCAATTTGGGAGCGGTCTAACAAGCGGAGAATTTGGCCCCGGCGACGAAAGGCACATAGCTGTCTATTTGCCCACGATCCGTGTCAATTGGCGAGTAGACCGGGGTCCGGGGCCACGCTAGTCGCCGGTCGGCCTTCGCACGGCGGCGATGGCTGCCCAAACCGCTGCCACGAGAGACCCGCATAAAGGGGCAAGAAGGAAGGTGGCTAGCATGACAGTGTTAGTGTAGCCCACGGCCATCGTGTCGATCAATTCATTGTTGAGCTGCCGCATCGTGTCGCCGTCCAGCACCGCGGCCAGTACGAGCAACCCGACGAACAGGGTTAGGATCAAGTCGCCAACACCGCCAAGGAGAAATGCCAGCCACCGGCGCCGTAAACGGCCGAACAGCCAGCCAGCGGCGCCGGCGATCAAGGCGACGTGCAACGGCCCGCCCAGAGCAACCGCAGCCAAATGGTTTGCTAGCCAATCCTCGAACTCGTTTGGCACGGACTGCATCGACAGCATAAATACTTCGCCCGGGAGGTTAGCGAAGGTTCCCGCGTACTGCGTCATCCCCGCGCTCTGTCCCTGCTTGACGAGGGGCGCCGACGCGGCCATACGATAGTTCGCGGGCAAACTCACCTTGATCTCTAAGACCTGGAAGGCATTCCAGCGATCGGTTGACAGGAGCACGTAGGCCAGGCTGCGCGCTTTGAAAGCGCCGAGGGTCAGATCGTCGCCCAGCGCCAGGCGAGACTGTGTAGTGAGGGTGACGCTGCTCCCCGCTGGGAGAGCGACCGGGAACTCCCAAACCTTGTTCTCTGCCATCGGGCGGGCGTACATTGCCGGCGGCTCGTAGCTCTAGCAATCGCGCGGTCGATCAGTTTTGAGGGCGCAAGCCACTCGGCTGGCACGGCGCCGGACGCCGCCGGCGCGAGGGTGACCGGCTTGCCGTTGAGCTGCAACGTGACGAACTCCGTGCTTGGTACGAGGAGTAACAGGTCGGACGAGACTACCCGTCCCCCAGTGCCGGCAAGCACGTACTCTGAGATCACTGTGGCAATGTTGTTGGCATCTATCCCGATATCCAGCCTGGCGTGCACGACACGGATCTCGCTCGAAGACACCGCTGGTATCAGTCCAACGCCAGGCGGCGTGCGAATCTCCGGAGCGCTGTCGGCACATGATGCCATCATCACCACCCATGACAGCGCCGGAACCAGTCCAATCAGACGGCAGGGCAATGGGATGTTCGCGAGTCGCCAACTTCGGATGGTTGATGGCAGTCGTCAAGACGGTGGGACAGGAATGATGGCCGGGAGTGTGGCTACTGGCTTGCTGTCGATCCTCCTCTGATAGCTAATCGCGAAGGCATGGGAAGTCCCTTAACGAAACCAAAACACAAACTGGACCCTGATCCGTTGCAGACGGCAATTTCGCGCCAACCGTGACATCCGAGCGCCGAAGAGGCACACCGTGCAGGTCCATTATAGCAGTTAACCAGCCAAAATCAAGCGCGTGTTGTCGGAGTACGGCAGGCGAAAATATCATTAATTTCGCTGGCAGACTTCGGCTGGCGCAGATATTCTCAGTGGCAGGTGGACGAGTTGCCAGAGGACGTAAAGCGGGGTTCTGCGATCCAAATGGCATAGACCGTTGACAATACCCCGCTTTCCGGGCACGGAAAAAGGGTTCCATCCTTACGTGGCAGGACAGGAACCCTTGATTGGGCGGAGGGACCGGGATTCGAACCCGGGACGGAGTTTGACCCCCGTAACCGCTTAGCAGGCGGCCGCACTAGACCAACTATGCGATCCCTCCGCGTTAGCCTTAGAGCGATTATAACATGCGCGGGTCTTGATTACAAGTCAATAATGGCCAGACCTGAAGCCTGGATTTGTGATTGAGGACAGAACAATCTATACTAGAAGAAGACACGGGAGGCCGAGCCTGTTGGCCTCTGCTGAAAAGGACAAGAGGAAGGTGAAGTGAAGCCAGGGTTCGCAGTGGCAAGGGGGCAATGCCTGCTTTTTCGACAACGCAGATAAGCGATAAGCAGCTTAGCGACTTAGCTATGTATGTGGCCTCGATCAAATAGAAAAGCTATTTACAGCAGGGTCTGTGCCAGCTATACTAGGGACGAATGAATACTCTTTAGACGTTGCGAGAATGCCTTGCACACCATGTATGCCGTTTTGGCTTTTCCTAACGCGGGGAAACATCCGTGAACTCAATATACTCAGTCAGGTTCATTTGGCAGAAACGCAGACTGCTGGCGATTGTGCCAGTAGTCATTGTTCTGAACCTCATGTTTGGCGCGCCCTTGCTTTGTCGTCTACACTGTTCAGTGCTGGCTGCCGACCGGGACAGCCTCGATAACATGCTTCTTAACCACTACCACAATAATATCGATGCGAGTGTGACAGTGGTCAATGTCGGGATGCCGCCGATGGCCAATGATGACGCCGGCGAAATGGATGTTGCGTTGATCTCACCGGCGTTGGCAAATCCAGCCGACGACCTTCCGCGGCGCAATTGTGTGAGCGAGATGCCCGGATCGAATCACTTCATGGTTTCGGCCTTCTATGAGTTTGCCAGCCTCACCGGCCGTTTACCTGTCCAGCCACTGGCGACAACGACCCTCATGGCTACGTCCCATGCGACTCCTGTCTCAGTTTATGTTTCGCCCCTGGAAAGACCTCCCGCGGTATCTTTCGACTCCTGATCTAACAAGCAGATAGTATCTAAGCCAAAAAGTTGTGGGAGGATTAACTTGCTTAACTATGCCGCGCACCCTATTTCGCGGGTTCGCCGAAAGTTAACGGTCAGACTCTGGCTTGCTATTGCCGTGCTACTTGGCGGACTCGCCTGGAACGGCGGCTGTGCTACGAATTCGACATCAAGTACTGACTCTTTGTCGACCGGCGCTTCGGCAAAACCATCAGGGTTGATCTATGTCGTCAACGAAGATGAGGATACCGTCTCGACGATCGACGCCGCCAGCCAGAAGGTAATAGCCACGTTCAAGGTCGGGCAGTTTCCCCATCAGGTGGCGGCCTCTCCCGATGGTAAGCGCGTCTATGTCACCGGCGGCGAGTCTTCGGACATTTCCATCATCGACGTGGCGACTACAAAGATCCTGGGGACTATTCCGGGCGGCGGCGACCCTCAAGGAATCGTCGTTGCACCCGATGGGCGCTACGCCTACGTGGCCAATTACGATACCAATGATGTTTCGATAATCGACCTCGCCACAAACAAAGTAGTCGAGACGGTCAAAGTCGGCGCGGCGCCGCAAGGGATCACCATTTCCGCCGACGGCAAACGCCTCTATGTGGTCAATCTCCGGTCGAACGACGTTTCCGTGATAGACACGGCGACCAGACGCGTCGAAACTTCGATTGCCGCCGGCACCGGTCCGGCCGGCATCGGCATCTCGCCCGATGGCAAGTATCTCTACGTCGGTGGGCACGGCCAGATGGGCGGCATGCCGGCGGGGGGAATGCCAGGCAACGCGGGCGGCATGATGGGCGCCACACCTCCTCCGGGTGGTTCTATGGGAGGCACGGGCAACATGGACCCGGGCGGCAAGAACATGGATATCCGGATCATCGACCTTGCGACCCGTCAGGTAGCCGCTACGGTTACATGTGGGACCATGCCGATAGTCGTATCGCCATCCACCGATGGTAAATATGTCTACGTGGTTTCGCATGGCTCCAACGAAGTCTCTGTAGTCGACACTGCCTCGCGCAAGGTGATCGTAAAGATAGGCGTGGGCAAGAACCCGGCCGGCATCGCCCTTTCCGCCGATGGCCGCCTTGCCTACGTGACGAACAAGGACGACAACAACGTTTCCGTTATCGACCTGTCGGCCAACAAGGTTGTTGCCAATATACCGGTGGGCAAAGGCCCACACGGGATAGCCTATGTCGGCACGCGGCCGTAGCCGGTTCCCTGAGCAATTCGCGGGGTTGTTCGTCT
>JAUSEJ010000420.1 GCA_030650265.1 Dehalococcoidia bacterium
TTATTATGTCCATAGTACTCCAGAGTCCAAAGGATCCGGGAAGCCGAAGTCTCATTTCCGGCGTCGTAAAGTATGACTCGATTGTCGTTGCCAATTCCCTTGCGACCGAACAGGTCGGCGATCTGCTCCGGGCTACCGGCCATGCCTCCGGGTCCAGAGGGAAGGAAGGTCTCACCGACCGTAATGCTCACTGCTCCCTAGAAGTGCCCGGCTTTGTAATCGTTTGCATAACGGGCGTCGATGATGCGAATGCCCGGATCGGTCAGCTTCTGCGTTAGCCAGTCGGACTCGACCAGCAGGTCAGTGTTCGCCAATCCCCCGGGTGACGCCGTAGGCTGGGCCGATGTTTTGGTTGGCGAGGGCGCGGCGGCTGGCGAAGCAGGCGACGCGGGTGAAGCGGGCGAAGTGGCACAGCCAACCGCCACCAGCGCCAGAGTTACGAGAGCCATCGCCACGCCGGCCATGAGGCCCCTCCGCCTCACGCCCCCCCCGGGCGCCATTTGTCCCCAAACTGATTTCATGATCTGCATTTCCTTTCCTTTCTGTCTGACTGTCTGTATTGACCGGGTCTTCTCCAAAACAAGATTAGGTCGCGCGCCGCCCTTGTGCTACCCTGTCACCGGATCTTCATAAATAGGTGCTTTAGCCCCTCCTTTGCCTTGTGGCTGAGGGACTTATGCTTCCCCATCTTCTCGGGCAACCCGAGAAACTCGCTATAAGGCAGGCCGAATGCTACCTCTCCCACCTCGTACTCGCCGTAGAGCCTTGCTCCATCGCAGAGCAGGCTGAAGTTCGTCTTACCGTCGAGGGCGATTTGGGCGCTAATCTCGCCACAGATCGAGATCTGTCCTTTGAAACGCCCGACCACACCGTCCAGAAGGAGCGACAAGGTCATTGCTTGCTCCGCGTTCAGCAGGAAGATAACATGATCGGCATCTTGTAACGGACCGATCCTGATGGCTTTGGTGCGGGTCTTGATGCGCGGCTCGATGTCGACATACTTGGGATCGCGGAAGCCCAGCACCACCTCGGCTTCGGCACAGGCCTCATCGCCCAGCCGGATGAGGAAGTTCTGCCCCTTGGCAGCTTCCCGAACAGCGCGGCAATAGTGGATGGGTTTGGCTGGCCTGGCGCCGTCGCCAACCTCGGCGTTGTAGATCCTTATTCCTACCGGCTTCAAA
>JAUSEJ010000440.1 GCA_030650265.1 Dehalococcoidia bacterium
ATCGACTCAATCCTGCGCAGCTATATACGCTATTTGCTGGAACGCGACATGAACTCCAATCAATTCCTTGATCTTCTCAGAAGACAGTCTGAAATTGGTTCTCCATGATTCATGGGTGCCTGCAGTCGCGTTCGCATGACACAAGGCGCGGGAGGCGAAGCCTGACCAGATGTCCCAGTCCATGCTATAATTCCCGCACGGTTGCCTAATCTGTAGCAGGGATGCAACAACAGCATGAAACCCCGGTTAGGAAAAGTAGCCTCAGCCACGGTCATATTAATGGCAGCCTTCGTCGTTAGCCGTCTCCTTGGACTTGTTCGCGACATGATCCTTGGCAGCATATTTGGTACGGGACCTGAGCTAGACGCCTATTTTGCGGCGTTCCGATTGCCTGACCTTATCTACCAGATCATCGTCGGCGCCGTCTTGGGCAGCGCCTTCATTCCTGTCTTCTCGCGCTATATGGCCAAAGGGGAGGACGAAGACGGTTGGTATGTGGCCAGCGCCTGCCTCAACTTGTTGACTCTGGCCTGTGTTTTCTTTGCCAGTATCTCGTTTGTTTTTGCCCCCTGGTTGGTTCCCCTGATTACTCCCGGTCTGGCGCCTGAGCACCAGGCTTTAGCGGTGGAGCTTACGCGGATCATGCTCATCTCGGCGGTTTTCTTCGGCATGGGTGGTATTTGCATGAGCATTCTGAACGCTAGACAGCACTTTCTTGCCACGGCCATGGCGCCTGTCCTTTACAACCTTGGAATCATCGGCGGCGCCGTTTTTTTGTCCGACTCGCTCGGAGTGCGTGGCCTGGCGGTTGGCGTGGCCGCGGGCTCGGCCCTCTTTCTCGCGGTTCAGATTCCCGCCCTGGTTAGGCTAGGGATGCGCTACCGTTTCGTCGCCAGGCTTGGTCATGCCGGTGTTCGGGAGATAATGAAACTGATGATTCCCAGAACGATCGGTGTGGGGGCGACCCAACTTAACTTCGTCGTGGCTGTGCTTCTCGCCTCTACCCTAAAGGAAGGAAGCATCTCAGCCCTCAACTATGCCTGGCTCATAACTATGATGCCCATCAGTTTCTTTGGCGTCGCCATCTCGGCGGCAGCCTTCCCGACTCTTGCCGAGCTTGCAGCACTCGACCGGTTCGACGAACTGAAGCGGGCTTTACTCGGCAGTCTGAGAATCGTGTTGTTCCTCAGCATACCATCCAGCGTGGGACTGTTCATGCTCCGAGAGCCTTTGGTATCCCTTCTTTTCGAGAGGGGCAAGTTCACGGCGGCCTCCGTCGATGCGACCAGTTTTGCTCTGGCCTTCTATGCGGCGGGACTGTTCGCCTTTGGCGTGGTCGAGGTGATGACCAGAACCTTTTATTCGCTCCACGACACGAGGACGCCCGCTGGCGTTGCGGCTGCCGTAATGTTGCTCAATATCATTCTTAGCCTGGTGCTGGTGAGGTTTTTGCAGCACGGCGGGTTGGCCTTGAGCATGTCCGCGATCACGGTTGTCGAGGCGATTGCCCTCTTCGCCCTTCTTCATCGCCGGCTGGGCGACTTTTGGCGCCGGGAGTTGCCGTCGTCGATCATGAAGATTGTTCTTGCCAGCGTCGCCATGGCCATCGTGGTAGCCATTTTCGAGGGGATGGCGCCAGCCCTACCAGTGCCGTTTAACGGGAGGCTCTCGGAGGTTGCCGGTGGTGTTGCCATCGGTACGCTGGTCTTTGTGGGCGTCTCATTCGTTCTACGGAGCGCCGAGATCCGCCTCATTCTGAGGCAGGCGGGTTTCCAGCGCGGTTGAT
>JAUSEJ010000549.1 GCA_030650265.1 Dehalococcoidia bacterium
GGCTCGATCACGATGCACCCGCGCGCGATCTCTTCCTTTATGCCGCGATCGCTCAGGATCATGAAAAGCCCTCCAGGACAAGTTCGGGGGACCACCACCCAACCACCACCAGCGGTCATTATAGCACCGAAGTGTTTTTGATACTCTGATTTGGCCCACTTCGATGATCTCGATTGGCCCACCCGCGATGATCGGAACCGACACCCTTTATGTTGTTAGAGGCATAAGGGAGTGGGCAGGCCGTTGTTGCATTTGATACTTTGAAAGACTACACGTATAATACACGTGTATGGAGGTGGGTTATGCAGAAGAAACTGACCGTTACCATCGATGAAGAGGTCTACGCGGGTCTCCGCAAGACGATCGGGCCTGGGAAGATAAGCAAGTTCATTGAGGAATTAGTCAGGCCCCTCGTTGTTCACCCGAATCTGGAGTCAGCCTACGCGGAAATGGCGAGAGATAGTAGGAGGGAGAAGAAAGCCTTGGAGTGGGCTGAGATCACTTTCGAAGACGCCGCCCATGAAACGGTGTGAGGTGTGGTGGGTCAACTTCGATCCCTCAGTGGGCGGAGAAATCAAGAAGAAGAGGCCTGCCGTGATCATCAGTAACGATGCATCGAACAGGTTCCTCAATAGAGTCCAGGTTGTGCCTCTCACCAGCAAGACGGACCGGGTCTATCCCAGCGAGGCAGCTGTGGTTTTCGAAGGCCAGGAAAGCAAGGCTATGGCGGACCAGATGACGACCGTCAGCAAGGTACGGCTCTTTCGCCGCGCTGGCATTCTTTCTCAGGAAGAGATGCGCAAGATCGAGGAAGCTGTCAAGATACAATTGGATATCCACTGAGGATTTCTCTGATCGACGAACTTCTGCTTGAGTACATAGAGAGGCTCAACAATCGTACGATCTATAAGCGGCTCGGGTATCTAATAGAAGCGTCAGGCATAAAGGCCCCGGAACTTGTGCAAGCTTGTCTTGAAAGACGAAGCTCTGGCTTTAGCTCCCTCGACCCAACGATCGCTCACCGGGGCCACGTCCTGCGCCGATGGAACCTTCGTGTAAACGCGCACATCCCCCCACTAGAAGAGGAAAGATGACCGGGCGAGGCGCAATTGTTGATCGCGTACGGGAGTGGGGACTTCGCGAAGACATCGTCGAGAAGGATTTCGCGCTCGGGTGGGTGCGACTTCGGCGTCAGACCGCCGTATTTACGGTCGAGGTCGCCTCGACCTACCGAAACGAGGGGCGGCCGAAGTGCTGTTGGTTTCTATTTGATTAGCTTCAAGCGACGCATATCCGCCTCCGTCCAGCCGATGTCGTCGATCAAGGCCTTGAGAAGGTTGGGGCGGTAGCTCTTGTTTGGATGATAGTGTTCATTTGTAGGAATATGAGACCTGAATATCGTGTACGTCCGTTACGATGGGTTTGCCGTTCTGTCCGACGCTGCAAGACGTACCCGGCTTGATGATTCCGAGAGGTATAGCATCGCCGTGCTTGATAAGCGAATCAAGGTACGCTAAGACAGCATCCTGAGCATTCCTGAGTGCTTCTTCCTTGGTGTCGCCATCCACATGCAGGCCCTTCAAAGCTGGACAACAAGCATGAAATCCATCCTCATCCGGTTCAACTACCACTTCTACCTCGAACTTGAGAGTGTGATTCATTTCGATCTCCTTCTCTCGGCGCCAGGCGTCATAACGCAATTGTCTATCATTGCCCTTATTTTCGACAGACGCCTGACTAGACACAGTATACTATCAGTCAATCCCCTTCTGCCAGATTGTGGTCAGGCAACGAACTGCTTCGGTAAGATTCTTCATTGACGCAATGGGGGGGAGGTGCGTGAGCACTTGCTGTCCATGAGTGCATCGACGATCGATCTCCGGCCGGCGCCCTACAAGCCAAAGATACCCAGGGGCTGGCGACCAACACGCCTGGCGCTCCTTTGGATGGCTACATTCATTGGACACTGACGAGGTACCCCCGGTTGCCCTGGCACTTCAAATCGCTGTTCTTCATCCTGTGCTGCCGGAGCTTCGGATCGTTATGGTAGTGACGAAACGGCCTCGGGCAGTAAGAGCATTCGAATGCCTACGCTGGCCCGCTGGACGATTGGCCCCGAGCGGTCTACCTCCGCTGACGATGGCTCGCAGACGAGCGCTTGGCAGGGGAAGTCGTGGCCGGCGGGGCGCTGATTGGCTCGTGCGGAGTGAATTCAACCCGATATCTCGGCGTAAAAGAGGACGAAGTTGGACGGGCATCGAGTATCTGCGCGGTGTTGAAGGCTTTGATATTGGTTGAACCCTCTTCCCACCCATATAGGAGCAGATCACCGGTGCTGGCTCTTCGGAGCGCATACGGCTCCACTCGCCTTTGCCGGCCGCTATAGATGAATTGGACCAGAAGGCGGTTTGCACCAGCAAACCTGAGCACCTCAAGACCGGCGCCTCTGCCCCAATACTGGATGCCCGCCGGTGCGACCAGGGTCTCCCCCGGGCCTCTAGCGTAAGCGAGTTGCATGGTGGGCAAGACAGCAGCCCGACGATCCATCCAGTCGAGTAAGCCAGGCAAACGGCCAAGCAAATCACCGAGCTCTGGCAAAGCCGGAAGCTGATGTTCGAGCATGTTGGCCCACTCTGACCGGAGTTCTTCAGCATCTTGAATGACCTGCAGCAGTTCCCGTGCCAGAGGAGTCGGGAGATTCTTAGCCCCACACTTCCCCGCAAACAGGTCGCGGACATGGGGAAGGCCGAAGGCATCGGGCTGGTTTTCGAGAAGGAAGACCACGTCGTAGAGGTCTCGGGGTCGGGTCCGTTCATAAAGAGCGCGCATCTTCTCGGCAAGCATTTCGTCAAACGAGTAGGCAGATACTCCAATTTCATCGGGCAGAGTGTCCGGATACGGATGGAAAACCGGGCGTTTGTTGGGAGTGTCAAAGATCGGTTCGTGATGGGTTAGATCGAAGATGACCCTGGAATACGATGCAAGCCGAAGCGGCCCGCGGTAGTAGACACGGGCCTGAAAGGTTTGGCGACCGAGTTTATCCCTGCGAGTTCGGACTGTAATGCGGTCCTGCGGGAAATCGATCCCGCTCATCTCGAAGGCTGTTTGCGTCACCCATTGCAGGATCTCCGCTATCTCCTCTTCGGCGTAAAGGGACCCCGGCAACAGCGAGAAATCCAGGTCCTCTGAAAAACGATAGGTTTCGATGTAGCACTTCTTCAGACACGTGCCTCCCTTGAACACCCAGCCTACGCCTACTACCGGATGCATGCTCAAGGCAGCAAGCAACCAACCCAGAACATAGTCCTTCTCAACCGTCTCTGCGCGCAACTCCCATTCTGCTGCGCGGTCGCGGATATCTTGCAGGGTGATCATACTTTCTGGGTTTCTTCTTCTATCGACACGTTGACCCAAACTCGCCAAGAGCGGGATAGCGTACCTTGTCGCCGAACCGCTGGATCCAGTTTCGCGTTCCCAGTTGTCAGGTGCGTCCGCGCTTCTTCGA
>JAUSEJ010000467.1 GCA_030650265.1 Dehalococcoidia bacterium
GCTCCCATTGTCTGGGCAGTTAGCCAATTCGTCAAGGACGTCGGTCTGTATGGTAGCATTGTCCTTAATTCGGCGGTAGGTGGCTTGAATCCGGAAGCTGTCGAGGTAGCTGCCCGTCTTGGCGCTAAGATCGTTTGGATGCCTACCCAGACGGCGAAGAATGATATCCGCGGGTCCGGTTCCAGGGGTGTCGGCGTCTTCGATGAGAATGGGAGTCTTGTTACCGAGGTCTACGAGATACTCGACATCGTCCGCAAGTTCGACATAGCCGTTGCCACCGGGCATCTGGGCCATCAGGCGAGTTTTGCGGTCATCGATGCGGCGCGGGAGAAAGGGATCAAAAAGATTGTCTACACTCACGCGATGCTCGGCTTGGTGGGGACGCCACTAACAATCGAACAACAGAGAGATGCCGTTCGTCGGGGCGCCCTTATAGAGTATTGCGCGTTTTCCATAATGCCAACCGGAGAAGGCATACGACCGTCTGTGTTTGCGGCGGCGATCAAGGAGGTCGGCGCGGCGAATTGTATTATCTCCACGGACATGGGGCAGACCTTCTCCCCATCGGCGCCCGAGGGAATGCGCCTGATGATCGCTGCTATGCTCCGGGCGAAAGTCAGTGAATCCGATGTTGAGCTTATGGTGAGAACGAATCCTCGCCAATTGCTCGGACTCTAACGGAGTTAACCAGTTTTGCCGTCTCATCCAGGGTTACGGATCAGGCCAAGAGGACCGCCTGTCTGAGAATCCGGCTATGGCGGTTCTCATACCGGACCTCGCAAGCCGCCCAGTGCCCGTGCCTGTGTTGACAGTAGTGTATCTCACTGCTACTATGTTATCAGCTTATGGTAAGCAGTCGATTGTGACTGCGAGCCTGGCTAGGGTCAAAGGCGACCCCCGGCAGCGCCCGCAATGGTCAAAGCCGACTTCTGAAGTCCTATCCTGGTTATCCTGGTTGCTCTGCTCACTTCGTCGCTAAGAAAGCTGACACGAAAGTATCGAATCGGAGGTCGTTAGACAATGCGTTCCAATCGCGGTTCCCTGGTTTCTTTGGCCATGGTGGTTGGTTTCCTGTTTTTGGTCCTTCTAGCGGAAGGATGCTCGTCCCCATCGTCGACCCCATCCACGCCGGCGACGGACAACAAACCCAAAGGTAGCTTGACGATGGCGCTTTCCTTCGAGAAGAGCGTGATCGATCCCACTTCAACTTCGCTCAGCGCTTACCAGGCTTACGGTTCCGCCATCATCGATTCCCTGGTCAAGCTTTCGCCCGAAGGGCAGGTGATCCCCAGCATAGCGGAGCGATGGGAAATTTCCGCTGATGGCATGACGCACACCTTCTACATTCGAAAGGGCGTGAAGTTTCACAACGGTGATGATCTGACAGGGGCCGATGTGAAGTTCAGCATCTAGAGGATATTAGACACCAAGGCGGTGCATCTTGATGCTGCCGTCTGGCGCGGCCAAATTGCCAAGGTCGAATTAAAAGATGACTTTACAGTCGTGATCAGCATGAAGCAGCCGCTATTCGATCTGCTAAAGGGCTTCGCTGATTCTTCGGGCGCTCCGGCTGTGGTGCCCAAGAAGTACATAGAGGAAAAAGGTCCGGACAATTTCATGAAGAATCCCATTGGCAGCGGACCTTACAAGGTGGTGAATTGGGTCCCCAATGGTCGTCTCGAGCTGGAGGCCAACGAGGAATACTGGGGTGGGATGCCGAAGATCAAGAACGTTACGCTCATCCACACGACCGAGGAGGCGACCAAGGTAGCCATGCTAAAGACGGGAGAGCTTGACATCGCTCCAGTCGCGCCCGACTCGGTTCCCCAATTCAAGGCGGCCGGGCTGCGCATTCTGGGCCATGATGGCGGATCGCAGGCGTTTGCCTATTTGTTCTACGACCTTGATAACGCCGACAAGTACGCAATGGGCGACGTGAGAGTGCGGAAGGCCCTGTCCCTAGCGTTGAATAGGAGAGAACTCTCTGACAAAATCTACGGTGGTTATGCGGAGCCGTCGGCTTTGTTCTATGCGCGCCCCACGGCATTCTTTTGGGATCCAAATCAACTGAAACCAGATCCTTTCGATCCAGAAGGGGCGAAGAAGCTCCTGGCCTCGGCGGGATACCCGAGCGGCTTCAAGACGACCATCACCGACATGGGGGGCGGTGGCGCCCTCACCACCGTCAACCTGGCTCTGGCGGGCTACTGGCGCAACGTCGGCATCACCGCCGAACTCGCTCCCACAGAGTTTGCCGTAGCGCTCGCCAGGTTTTCGCCCAAGCCGGCCAAATATCCAGCAGAACTGTTTAACTCCATCTTCAGCTATTTCAGCACGGGCGGTGTGTTTCAGTTTGAGAAGATGGCGGCAACATTTCATTCCACGAAAAGCTCGCCCAAGAACATCAGGAACCCGAGGATCGATGAATTGATCGACAAGGTCCCGCTAACCAAGGATCCGGGGGAGAAGAAGAAGCTGGCTCTCGAGGCTGCCGTGCTGTCCATGAACGAATACAGCA
>JAUSEJ010000471.1 GCA_030650265.1 Dehalococcoidia bacterium
CAGTTCAATCAGATCGACAGGGTGCTAAACTCCAAGACAATCTGGCTGTGCGCCAGTTGCAAAACTTGCACAACGCGCTGCCCCAACGATATCGATATCACCGAGATAATGGATTTCCTCAAATCCCTCGCTCTGGCGAAAGGGGTTCCGCCAAAGGTGCCGGGTGTAGCACAGTTTATTAAGATTGCAACCAGAAACATGAAATGGTTTGGACGGCTTTTCGAGGCCGAGTTGGCCGGAGAGATGAATCTGCGCACCGGCCAACCATTCAAGGACATGGACATTGCCGCCAAGCTCATAAAGACCGGCAAGCTGCGTTTCTTCCCTGAAGTTGGCTTCCGCTTCGAGACGCAAGCCAAGTCTGAACGCAAGACAGAGATGGCGCAGAACGTAGTTGCCTACTACCCCGGTTGCTCGGTAAAAGGCACGTCCAGAGAATTCGACCTCTCGACCCGAGCCGTGGCCGACCTTGTGGGCCTGGTCCTCGAGGAGCCCAAAGGCTGGACCTGCTGTGGTACGGCTGCCGCTTCTTGGCAGTCAGCTTCTCTGGGCACGAAGCTCTCCCTCGATAACCTGAAACTGATCAAGAAAAGCGGACATACCGCCGTCACCACCCCTTGCGCTGCCTGCTTCTGGCACCTCAAACACGCAGCCGCCGAAGCCAAGGATGGCCAGCATTCTGATTTGGAGGATCCCGGCGTGGAGGTCGAACATCTTATCAATACGATGCTCGATCGCATTGGCCTTGATAAGATCAAGGAGAAAGTCACCAAGCCGTTAAAAGACCTGAAGGCAGTGTGCTACTACGGTTGCTTGCTATCCAGGCCGCCGAAGCTGACCGGAGCAGCGAATCCAGAATACCCCATGAACATGGACCACATTGTACGCGCCCTTGGCGCTCAAACACTCGATTGGTCCTACAAGACCGAGTGTTGCGGGGCCAGCCAGGCCTTCACCGTGACCGATCTGTGTCTCACCCTGGTGGAGAGAATACTGCAAAATGCCAAGGATGTGGGGGCGGAGATGGTTGTGGTGGCCTGTCCCCTCTGCCAGGCCAACCTCGAGACGAGACAGGAAGGCATCGCCAAGCGGGGTGGACCGAATTTTGACCTGCCGGTTCTTTTCTTCACCCAGCTAATGGGCCTGGCGATGGGACTGAGCAGCAAGGAAGTGGGTCTGCCGCTCATGCTACACGACCCCAGACCGTTGCTGACTGCAAAGGGTCTTCTTTCCTGATTGAGACCGGTCCAGGACACTGATAGGGGGCGTCCTTCAGCTTAAGGACGCCCCCTAAGGTTGTTTATTTCGTGCGCTGCTCGATGGACTACTACAGGCCGTCCGGGCTGTTCTCTTCTCGCCGTTGCTTGAGGAAGTTCTCAAGCTCCTTCAGGATGCTCTCGGAACCTGTGCCAGCCCCGGTGCCGCCCGTATCCTCTGGCGTGGATTCTTCTGCGCTCCGGTCCCGTTCTTCCAGTTGTCTGACATAAGCGGATAGCTCAGGATTGCGAGCGATTGCATCGGCCACCCGAGAATCGAATTCGGCGATCTCCTTGTTGAAATCCCTTAGAACCAGCTTCAGGTCGAACATCCCATCAATCGTTTTCAGCATGTCCCGCGTGACCCTTGGATTAGCCACACTGCTGAGATAATGGGACACGCTGCCCCACATGGTGGCGGTAGGCATCCCGCGATCGCGACAGATGGTATTGAGGACCCCCAATATCCCCGTTGGCCCCTCATAACGGGACCCCATGGCGGAAACTCCCTTTAGCCTCCCCAGCAGTTCAGGGTCCGAGGCCGACGCCGAGAGATGGGACGGCTGCGTATGGGCGACATCTCGCAGAAAGCCTCCCAGAGTCATGAAGGTAGCAACGCCAAACTCCTGCGCCAGATCGAGGACTTGTCTGGTATATCTCTTCCACTTGAGCTGCGGCTCAATTCCCGACAAGAGAATGAAATCATGTGACGAATCGGGGTCGACATGGTAATAGAAATCGTTTGCCGGCCATTCGATCCGGCGATGTTTGCCTTCATCAATGAACACTTGCGGTCTTACCCTGGTGAAGACGTAGTACTCCTCCGGGTCAACCGTAGCGAACTTGACCGCCGACCAGGCTTGAACCAAAAACTGGACCACTGCTGTAGCGACTCCGGCGGCGTCGTTCCAACCGGCAAAGGCGCCGATCAACACAGGGTTGCGCAGCGACGGCCTCTCGGAAAAACTTATATCCTCCACGGTTCACCTCCCCAAGAATCTGGACATACTTAACGAAGATTATCCCGCAGCCTCTTCACGGCTTATCTCTCGCAGGGACTTTGCGTGACGGCGGCCAAGTTCTTCATAAAAACTAGGCCCACTCTCTAAACCGCCTCCTCGCCTCGGCGGCGCGTCGCCCGTGATCGCTGCTGGGATACCCATAACGACTTTTCCCGGCGGAATGACAGTGCGCGGCGCCACAAGGGCTCCGGCTCCCACGATACAACCCTCGCCCACCACCACATCATCAAGAATAATTGCCCCCATGCCAATCAGAGCGTTTTCGCCAATCCTTGCTCCGTGGATGATCACTCCGTGGCCGACCAGAACACAACGGCTCAGTTCGCAGGCGCCGTGCAGCACACTATTATCCTGCACGTTGGACCCATCGCCTATGCCTATATGCGCGAAGTCACCGCGTAGCGTAACATTCGGAAGAATGAAACAATTCTCACCGATTACCACATCGCCGATAATAACCGACGTGGGGTGGATGAACGCACTTGCGGCTATTTTGGGCCGCACTCCTTCGAATTCATAGATAGGCATAACTCTCCTCATACAAACCAAGCATACGACATCAGACCCTACAATACCAGGCCCTCTAGCGTTGCCCCCCACGAACTGTCTTGATGGCCGCGGCCGCGCCTGAGGCAACCAAACCGATATCGGTCGCTATAGGGCAGAACTGGAAGCCCTGTTCAAAGCGACGCAGCGCCTCGGCCGCCCCGCCACAGTGAATGCCGGCGACCAACCCTTTTGTTTTGGCTGCGTCCAAGACTCGCTGGCAGGCCTCGACGTGCCGGGGATCCGTGTTATCCATACCGGGTCGCAGACCCATTGTGACTGCCAAATCTGATGGCCCGATGTAGAATCCGTCGATGCCCGGCGTACCGGCAATCTCTTCGACGCGCCCCACCGCTTCGATATGCTCTATCATCACCAGGCAGATTATTTCGTCGTTAGCGTGATCGAAGTAATCATGCCCGCCGTAGAAGCGGGCGCGATTGGGACCGACGCTGCGATACCCCAAGGGAGCATAGCGTGAGGCCCCTGCGGCTTTCTGCGCCTCCTCCCTGGTATTCACTAGCGGGACGATGACGCCGTATGCTCCGGCATCCAAGACGTATTGAATATGCGCTGGCTCGTTCCAGGGAACCCGAACCATGGGAACCGTATCAGTCGTGCTAATAGCTTGCAGGCAGGCCACAGCCCTTTCGACCCCGATACCCATGCCGTGCTGCATGTCCAGCACCAGCGCATCAAAACCAGCGTTGGCCATTGCTTCCACGACGTAGGCGTCAGCCGTCATTAGCCAGCCGGCCGTTGCCGGCTTACAGTCTCGCCAAAGCGCCTTCAACCGATTGGGCCTCATGTTACTCCCCATTCCTATCTGATTATGGTATCATTCGCTTATGAGCGGCTGGAGTTGTCCCCATGAAGAACGAGAATACTGCAATCGCCTGGGTCGCCCTTGCAAACCAGGTATCAAGGGATGCGTTCTTCACGGCAAGGTGAAAAGTCTTCTGCCCGAATTAGCTAACCTCACGCCCGATCGCGACCCGGATCAGTCCACTCCACCATACAACGGCACGTCTCGCCCGATACGACACAAACCGTAGCTACCGGTAGTTCAAGATGTCGTTCAACATTGCCCGCGCGATGATCGTCCGGTGAACTTCGCTCGTGCCCTCTACGATCATCAACTGGCGAACGTCGCGGTAGATTAACTCCGTCAGTGACTCCGCACTATAGCCATAAGCGCCCAGTATCTGTAAGGCGTCATGAGCGGTGCGCACTGCGGTTTCGGTCGCAAAGGCCTTGGCAATCGAGAGCATATGAGCGTGCTCCGGGCCGATCTTCCCCTCATCCACCATCTGAGCCGCCTGATAGGTCAGAAGACGTGAAGCCTCGATTTCCATCGCCCTGTCCGCCATCTTGAATTGCAGCGCTTGTAGTTGGGATATCGGCTGACCAAAAGCCTCGCGCTGCTTGGCATAATCAACCGCATACTGGAGCACCCCTTGTGCCGCGCCAAGACCCCGGGCCGCTACAACCGGCCGGACGATGTTCAGGTTGCGCATCAACAGGTGAAAACCGCTGTTCTCCGGGCCGACTAGATTGCGCGCCGGCACGACGCAGTCCTCCATTATGAGCTCACAGTTCGGCACGCCCCGAACACCCATCTTCTTCTCGTGCTTCCCCACCCGAAATCCCGGGGTGTCACGATCTACAACGAATATGCTGAAACCCTTGGTACGGGCCGAGGCATCTGTCTTGGCGCCAATAGTGAAGAAGTCGGCAACCGTGGCTCCGGAGATCCAAACCTTCGTCCCGTTAAGCACGTAGTCGCCATTCCGGCGTCGGGCAACGGTCCGAATGCCCGCCACATCCGAACCCGCTGACGGCTCGGTCAAGCCAAAAGCGCCCCGGAGATCGCCGTTAGCGACGCCTCGCAGGTATTTCTGCTTCTGCTCCTCAGTTCCTGCCACCTGAATTGCGGCTGTGGGAAGTTTGGTGAGGAGGAGAATGAGCGCCGAAGACTGACAGTACTTGGCAGTCTCTTCAACGGCAAGGCATAGTCCAAGGGTTCCGGCGCCCGCGCCGCCATACTCCTCCGGCAGCGCCGTACCCAATAATCCGGCGTCCCTGAAAACACCAAATATGTCTTCCGGATATTCCTGCGTCTGGTCGATTTCAAAGACGCGCGGGAGCACCTTCTCCCGGGCAATTCGCCTGGCAGTTGCGCGAATGAGCTTGTGCTCGGCGCTGAGCTCGAAATCCATTTCGTCTCCTTTCCATCTACACAAAATTGTCTGGTAGGGATTACCAACGATTGCGGGCGTTTAATAATGCCGACAATCCAGAGCCATTATATCACAATATCGCCGCAGTTTAGGAGTGTTTCGGGAAAGTTTTGGCGACTCTTTCTCGCGCTATCCCGAGGTAGTCGGGGCTCGTATCATAGCCCACGAAGCTGCGACCGGCCTGGACCGCCGCAATCGCCGTCGATCCTGATCCCATAAACGGGTCCAAAACTACATCGCCAAGCCCAGTATATAGCTTAATGAGCCTCAACGGCAACTCAACTGGAAACGGGGCCGGGTGTCCGATGCGACGGGCAGATTCCGGCGCCATTTCCCAAACACTCTTAGTGTAATTTATGAACTCTTCAGCCGTGATTGTCGAAGGGCCACACTCGTTGCGGTATCTTGCCTTCGAAAACACTAGAATATACTCGTGGAGATCCCGCAGCGACGGATTGGTTGGACTCTGCCATGAGCCCCAGGCGCAAGAACCACTGGCGGCCTTCGCCTTTACCCAGACGATCTCCCCCCGCATCAGGAAGCCCACTTCCGACATGATCTCCCAGGTAATGGCGCTGAGGGGGATATACGGCTTTCGACCGAGATTCGCCACATTGACAGCCGCCCGGCCACCCGGCTTCAGCACGCGGAAAGTCTCCCGGTAAACCCTCATCAGCAAATCCTTGTACTCGCCTAAGGTCAGATCCTTGTCGTAATCCTTCCCCGCATTATAGGGTGGCGATGTAACCATCAAGTCCACGCAGTTATCCGGAATAGCCGACATATGTTCGCTACTGCCGGCGATAAGTTGATTGCGAAGCGCCTCAGGAAACAGGCAAACCTCGACGTCGGCATCCGAGAAGTTCGTGTCCTTTGACATGCGCCCTTCATGAAAACTCGACTTGAAGCCTTCCCTCTTTCCAGTGCCAAACGATCTGGTGCCCGTGCCCATACTGCTCCCCATGTAGCCGGTGACGCAGCCATCATAGCACGAACTGGTGTGAACGGCAATGGAACGATCTGAGCAGGCAACACACTTCTACAAGACTCGCCTATATGATATCATACGCACGCAACGTCTGGCAGGAGGAAAAACTAAATGGACGGGAATACGGTCTCACCCTACGGCACATGGAAGTCACCCATTACTTCAGATCTCATCGTTTCCGGCGCCGTTAAACTGGGCCAAGTCGCGGTGGACGGGAAGGATGTTTACTGGCTAGAGGGACGCCCGGCCGAAGGGGGGCGCAACGTCATCGTCCGGCAGACCCCAGACGGGCGAACAATTGATGTTACGCCGCCACCGTTCAATGCCCGAACCAAAGTTCACGAATACGGTGGTGGCGATTTCCTCGTCGACAGAGGCATAGTCTACTTCTCTAACTTTGCCGATCAGCGACTCTACCGCCAGGAGCAGGGCTCCGAGCCGCGCCCGATCACCCCTGAAGGGAAACTCTACTACTGCGACGGCGTCTTCGACACCTGGCGCGATAGGTTGATTTGCGTGCGCGAAGACCACGAGGCCGGAGACGGAGAGCCAGAAAACACTCTGGTGAGCATTGATCCCGCAGGCGATCAGGACGCTCGCATTCTGGCATCCGGCAGTGACTTTTACTCCACTCCCCGCCTCAGCCCGGACGGATCCCGGCTCGCCTGGCTAAGCTGGAACCATCCCAACATGCCATGGGACGGGACCGAGCTCATGGTTGCTGAAGTTCAAGCCGACGGCACTTTGGGCACAGCAGTTCTGGTTGCAGGAGGGCCGGACGAATCGATATTTCAGCCCGAGTGGTCTCCCGACGGGACTCTTTACTTCATCTCGGACCGCAATAGTTGGTGGAACCTCTACCGCTGGAGCGATGGGACAGTCGAATCTGTCCTTGAACTGGACGCCGAGATTGGCGTTCCGCAATGGGTTTTTGGCCTTTCAACCTTTGCCTTCGAGTCCTCCGACAAGATA
>JAUSEJ010000475.1 GCA_030650265.1 Dehalococcoidia bacterium
GCCGAGCGAGAGCTTCAAGAGAGTATCGACAGGCTCCGCAAGACACTGGAAGGCGTCATTATGGCTTTGGCTTTGATCGTAGAAACCAGAGATCCTTACACCGCAGGCCATCAACGGCGGGTGGCTGAGCTCGCTTCTGCCATCGCGAGGGAAATAGGACTATCCGCTGAGCAAATAGAAGGTGTCCGCTTCGCCTCGATTGTTCACGACATAGGAAAGATGAATGTACCGGCGGAGATTCTCAGCAAGCCGGGCCGGCTAAGCGATCTCGAATTCAGCCTGATCAAGTCTCACCCTCAGGCGGGTTTCGACATCCTGAAGACGATAGATTTCCCCTGGCCTATCGCCCAGATCGTGTTTCAGCACCACGAAAGAGCCAATGGTTGCGGCTATCCGTCACAGTTCCTCGATGAACATATTCTCCCGGAAGCAAGAATCCTGGCCGTTGCCGACGTTGTCGAAGCGATGGCCTCGCACCGACCTTACCGGCCGGCCAGAGGCATCGACGAAGCGCTGGCCGAGATAGCGAACGGGAGAGGCACACTGTACGACGCCGATGTTGTGGACGCCTGCTTGAAAGTGTTTGCTGAAGGAAACTTCAAGTTCGAAGAAGGACTGAGTGAATTCTCGGCCGCTGGCCGCAGCGGGCCACGAGGTTGAAAATCATTATCATGGCATCCGAGGCCAGCAAACTTGCCTCCGTGGGGCAGAAGTTGACGCCGGCAATAGGGGAGGACAGATGATGAACCGTCAAAACCTCGCGCACCATCTCCTGTGGCTCGCCATCTGCGCGGCCATTGTCTTTTGGGTTGCCGACTCTATTGTGTACGCATTCCTCGCCAATGTCACTGTTATCGAGTCCTTATGGCCCTACAACGACCCGATGGCGCTGGATATGCGCTTGGTTATTGCCGGCATTCTCGTGGCGTTTGGGGCGTTTGCGCAATCCATTGTTGTCGCCCGCGACCAGGCGCTGGGGCAGTTGACCGAAAAATCCGCGCGGATACAGGCAATCATGATGGGGTCCGTTCGGGCAATTGGACAATTAGTCGAAATGAAGGATTTTTCCATGGCCGGCCATCCGAGTCGCGTGGCTGAGCTGGCCACGGCCATAGCGAAAGAAATCGGCCTCCCGGAGCAGCAGACGACGACCGTCGCCCTGGCCGCCATAGTTCACGACATAGGCAAGATGGGGGTGCCCTCCGAAATCCTGAACAAGCTTGCCCCCCTCAGCGATATAGAGATCGGTCTGATCAAGACCCATCCGCAGGTCGGAAGCGATCTGCTCGAGCCGATTGGATTCATTTGGCCTATTGCCCAAATTGTCCTCCAGCATCACGAGAGTATGGACGGTTCGGGGTATCCCAATGGAATCGAGGGCGAGGATATCGCTATGGAAGCGAGGATCATCGGCGTGGCCGATGCGGTGGATGTTATGGTCAATCCGCCACCCTATCGAACCCCTCTCAGCCCGGACGAAGCCTTAGGGGAGATCTCGCGCCGCAGAGGCGTACAATTCGATGCCAAAGTTGTGGACGCCTGTCTCAAGGTCTTTGCCGGGAAGCGTTTTGCCTTTGCCCCAAAGGGTGGGAATCAGTAGCTGCACGCCAGTTTGGTTTCACAGCAGTTGACACACGCGACGCCGCGATGTAATATTGCACACGGCCACACATTATGACGCGAAAAGAGGGCACTGATATGGGCCGTTCCGCTTTGAAGGTCGGGTTAGCTACTAGCTTCCTCGTCCTTGTACTTGCGTTGACCTTATCAGCCGTGCGGCCGGCGCAGGCCGACGAGGGCTGGGTGATCAACAGCTTCGAGGCGAGCATCGAGATAGCCTCGGACGGCACGCTGCAGATTAGCGAGACAGTAATCGTCAACTTCGGCGTCCTGAGCAAGCACGGCATCTTCCGCGACATCCCCGTAGTTTACGACAACGGCGACAAGATCAACCGGGTCTATGACCTCAGCGTACGCTCGGTGAAGGACGCTGGCGGCCGATCGCTAAAGTACGAGACCAGTCGCGAAGGCAGCTACGACCGCATCAAGATCGGCGATCCTGACGTCACCGTCTCCGGCGCCCAAACCTATCGTATTGCCTATTCGGTAAGACACGCGCTTAACGCCTTCCCCGATCATGACGAGCTATACTGGAACATTAACGGCCAGTGGCCGGTTCAGACACAGAAGACCCTGGCGACAGTCAAGCTGACCGGCGACGGCGTCCAGCAGGTCGCCTGCTACCAGGGCGCTACTGGCTCAACCGAGACTTGCAGCGCCGAGAACACGGCCCGTACGGCGAATTTTAGCACGACGCGAGCTTTGCCCGAGAACCAGCAAATGACGATCGTCGTGGCCATGGCCAAGGGGCTCGTCCCGGAGCCAAAGCCGAAGTTCGAACGCCAGCCGCGCGAGTTCGTGGAGTACTTCGATACGACTCCCATCACCCTTGCCGGTGGCCTGATCGTCCTTATCATATCATTCGGTCTGCTCGCTATGGCCTGGTGGCGCTTCGGGCGCGATCGCCGTTTCACTTCGGTCTATTATCTGACCGACAGCCCGAAAGAGGAAACTCGTCCTCTGTTCGACAATGACCCCCTCGTCATCGAATACACACCACCGGATAACTTGCGCCCGGGTCAACTGGGGTTGATCCTCGACGAGAGCGCCGATACGCTCGACGTGACGGCGACAGCCATAGATTTGGCCGTTCGGGGCTACCTGACCATTCGTGAGGTCAAGAATGAAGGTCTTATTGGCGGGCTCTTCTCAAAGCGCGATTGGGAACTGACGCGTACTAAGAGCGACGCCAACCTGCTCGAATTCGAGAGCACTGTGCTGCGAGGCCTCTTCGCCCATGGCTCACCAGTTATGTTGGCCCATTTGAAGAACAGGTTTTATACGTACCTCAAGACATCAAAGGATGAGCTTTACAAAGATGCGATGAAGCGACGGTGGTTCATCATGCGACCGGACCGGGCACAAGCGTTGTGGGCCGGCATCGGCGTCGGCGTGACCATCGCCGGCGTGGCGGCCACGCTGTTTCTCGGTAGCTCCTTGGCGGCTGGCCTGGTCACCACGCCCTTAGTTCTGGCCGGGGTCCTCCTGCTATTCATGGCCCGTTCGATGCCGAAGCGCTCGGCAATCGGGCGAGAGGTTCTGCGCCGCGCCCTCGGCTTCCGTCACTACGTGGCCACAGCCGAGAAGGACCGGCAGCGCTTCAACGAGGCGACAAACCTGTTCGCCGAATATCTGCCCTACGCCATCGTTTTTCGTTGCGTGGACAAGTGGGCGCGCGCCTTCGAGGGATTGGACGTGCAGACATCCACAAACACGTGGTACTACGGCACGTCCTTGTTCATGGCGACTCAGTTCTCGCATGACATGCAGGACTTTTCCTCCGCCGTCTCCTCCACGGTCGTCAGCACGCCGTCAAGTTCGGGTCGCAGCGGCTTTGGCGGTGGCGGGTTCTCTGGCGGCGGCGGTGGCGGCGGCGGCGGTGGCAGTTGGTGATCTGAAGGGGCGCCAGGAGGCCTCTTGATTCTTCAAGCGAAGGATTTTTGGTGCGAAGTAGCGATCAACATTAGGAGGTAAGAAGGAGATATGGACGGGCTCATTCTGATAATCATACTTCTATTGGCGTTGGCAGTCGTAGTGGGGCTGGCGCTGTACAACGGACTGGTCCGTGGGCGCTTGCAGGTGCGCGAGGGCTGGAGCGGCGTGCAGGTGCAATTGCAGCGCCGGGCCGACCTGGTGCCGAACCTGGTAGAGACCACGAAAGGCTATGCCGCCCACGAACGCAGCGTGTTCGAGAACGTGACCAAGGCACGCGCCCAAATGATGAGCGCAACCACGCCGGGCGAAGCCGGACAAGCCAACAACGCCCTGACCCAGGCGCTGCGCTCGCTCTTTGCGGTGGCCGAAGCCTACCCGGACCTCAAGGCCAATCAGAACTTCCTCGATCTCCAGCGCCAACTGGCGGAGACGGAAGACAAGGTCGCCTACGCCCGCAATTTCTACAACGCCGTGGTCATGCAGTTCAATAGCAAGGTGACGACCATCCCTGGCGTTTTCGTGGCCGGACCTTTCGGC
>JAUSEJ010000489.1 GCA_030650265.1 Dehalococcoidia bacterium
TGTAAATTGGGAATCGCTCATTCCCACGGTGACCGTTTTCGTCTCCGTCTTGCCGTCAACCATCACGTCGACGATGCGGGTCCGACCCTGGGTGCGAACGGCCCGGTTGGGGGCCAATAACACGTTTGCCCGCCGGGCTGTTTCCACGACCACACTGGCGGTCATCCCGGGACGAACCGTGGCCTTAGTGGGGTCCAATTCGAGAGTGACAAGGTAGTTGACTACACCTTGCTGAATGGTTGGAATGGCAGAGATGGTGGTCACCTTAGCCGTTAGTTGCTGACCGGTCAGGGCCTCCAGGGTGATAGCGGCGGGCTGACCAACAACGAGACTACCAACATCGGTCTCGCCAACCCGGGCGTCGACGCGGAATTTTTGCATGTTTATGAAAGCCATGATCACCTTTGAAGTGGTAACGTTCTCGCCCACATTTGCACTGATCGAGTCGACGGTCCCGTCATAGGGGGCGACGAGCGTGGATTTTTGGAGAGCCAGCTTCTTCTGGGCGAGTGTAGCCTCGGCCTGGCGCACCGCGATTTCCTGAGCAGCAATGTCCGTGGCCGAGGCGCCGGCATTCTGTAGATCGAGTTGTCGCTGCGAGAGCGTTGCCTCGGCCTGGCGTACGGCGACTTCTTGAGCCGTAATGTCCATGGTTGTGGGGCCAGCTTTTAGCGTCTCCAGCGCCGTCTTGGCCTTTGCCAAATTGTCCTCAGCCTTGGTGACGGCACTATCGGCGTTGCGGGCTGCCACATCCGCCGCCAGCTTTGCGCTATCGAGCTTCTCCTTGGCGGTAAGCAGGGCCGACCACGCCTTGTCGAGGTCATCCTGGTTTGCCTGGCCTTTGTTGAAGGCGGCAAGAGTAGTGCCGTACTGTGCTTCGTAATAGTTATGGTCAAATTGCCGGTCTCGAGGGTCCTTTGAGATAGTGTTGCTCTTATAGGTGATGACGCGGTTATCCTGGGCATTGACGAGTGCTACCTCTGCATCTCTTACAGCGGCTTCAGCCGTTGAGAGCGCATCGGACTTTGGACCGGCCAATAGGTCACTCTGTTTTTGCTTCGCCAGGTCAAGTGCTAGAGTGGCCTGATCCACCGACAACTGGAGGGTGGCGGTATCTTTGCCAGCCAAGAGATCACTCCGCTTTAGCTTCGCCTGTTCCAGAGATACCGCAGCCTGATCAACCGCCAACTCAAGGTCGGCGGTATCCAACCTGGCCAGTGACGCTCCTTCTTTGACGGTGTCGCCGGCCTTCACCACGAGTTGGACTAGACGTCCGGCGCTCTCAAAAGTCAGGTTGGCCTGAGAAATGGCCGCCACCGAGCCGTTCAGGTTGAGGGAGGCCGTTATAGTGCCCCGGCGCACGGGGGCGGTAGTCGATGTAGGGGCTGTTACCGCGGGCTTCGTCAATTGCCCGTAGCCGACGTAACCGGCGCCGATGCTGATTATCAAGAACAACAACAGAACCACGATCTGCCCTCGCCCAAACCCCTTCTTGCGTGTCCGCGTGCGGGATGGGGCGATGGCTGCATTCGGGACCCGCTGGGTGAATACTCCTGCCATTGTTCACTACTCCTTGTTCCAACTCAATTATCTCCTGTTATAGCTTTTTGGTGTGAAGGATCTATGATGCAAACGTTAACAAAGTGTTAAATCTAGCAAGCTCATGTCCCAGAGCGATTTGCCGAGCATCATTGACCGGCTGTGTTGAGGTTCAGGATTCCAGGACGGCTGCTAGAGTTGCGCCAGAAGCTGGTTCACCTTCTCCCTAAATGGGCCGACGCTGGCCATCTTGAGCCGCTCGTAGCCCCGGATCATGTCGGGCGCAAGGGCTATGGCCAGGGCGGTGTCGTAGTTCTGCTCTCCCAGCTTCGTTAGCGCTTTCTCCACTATGTTCTTGTACTCCGCAATGATGGACCGTTCCAGCCGGCGCGTTTCGCTGCGGCCAAAGATATCCAGGGCTGTCCCCCGGAATCGTCTCATGGCTTTCAAGACTTTGAAAGCAGGAGCGAACCACGATCCCAGCGCAAGTTTCGATCTTGGTCCCGCAAAACTCAGGATTGGCGGCTGGAGATGCCATTGCACCCTGGCGTTATCGCCGAATTTCTCCTTGAGCTCGGCCCGAAACGATGGGTCAAGCAGAAGCCTCGCCACTTCGTACTCGTCCTTGTAGGCCATGAGCTTGAAGAGGTAGCGAGCCACCGCTTCCGTGATTTGCAATCTGCCCGGGCATTTCATTTCCTCGACCTGTCTCACCTTGCGCACAAAATCTACATATTGGCTGGCATAGGCCAAGTCCTGATAGCGAACCAGTTCAGGCACCCGACTTTCCAGTACACGCCGGGCCTCGCCCGTGGTTCCTGCCGACTCGATGAGCTGCCTCTCGTTAGCGCTCAGTGCCTGCGGCAGCGCCGGCTTCCCGGTAACCTTCTTCATTTCGGCTTCGAGCAGCTTGGGGAAGGCTACGGCTAGCCTGCCCCACCGGAAGGCCGCGAGGTTCATGTCGATCTCGACGCCGTTCAAGCGGACTGCTTGTTCGATGGCGCCGATCGAGATCGGCAAGGCACCCAATTGATAAGCAGCGCCAAGGCAGATGTTGTTTGCCGCCATGTAGTCGTCGAAAAAGGCCTCGGCTATCTCTTCGGCATCCAGACAGAACTCCTGGCCCTGGCGTGTGGCGTTCCTGATCTCGTCGAGCTTGATGTCTTTGTCGGGGAAATGGACAGTGTTATTTACGACCATTCGGCCGGATGGGATCTCGCTGGTCGAGACCACGGCCACCGTGCGAACCGGGTCAGTTTTGGCGAGGTTGTTTGGCTGGGTTGCCACCAGCAGGTCGAAGGCCAGATAGAGGTCAGCGCTACCAACCGATACATTGTTGGAGACGTTCATTTCGCTGGTCGAGAACTTCAGATGGGAGACTACCGGGCCTCCCTTTTGGGCCAGTCCTGTCTGGTCAAGGGCGTGGATGTGCTTGCCGTCGAGGAGGGCCGCGGTTCCCAGTATCTGGTTTGTGGTCACCACGCCGGTGCCGCCAATGCCAGTCATGTATAGTTCGAACTTGTCGGTTGGCACCTGCATTACCGGCTCGGGAAGATCGATCTGTGGTGGGTCGTGGTGCGGTCTCCTCGCCACCTGGCGTTTGTCAGGCGATACGGTGAGAAGTGACGGGCAGTCTCCCAAGAGGCAGGAGTAGTCCTTGTTACAGGAAGACTGGTGAATGCGCATCTTTGGCCCGAATTCCGAGTCAACCGGATGGACGCTCAGACAGTCCGACTTCCGGGCGCAGTCGCCACAGCCCTCGCAGACCCGGTTGTGGATATAGACTCTTTCGGGAGGGTCTGGCATCAATCCGCGTTTCCGGCGACGCCGCTTTTCGAGGGCGCAGTGCTGATCGTGAATCAAGACCGTGACCCCCTGGTGGGTTGCCAGCACGGATTGCGCCTCGATCAGCCGGTCTCGATGCCAAACCTCGGCGATCTTTGCCAGGTGAACTCCCTTATAAGTTGCTGTATTGTCGGTGGTTACGATGATCTTCTTTACCCCCTCGGTTTCGAGGAGCCGGGTCAGATCCGGTACTGATAGCACACCGGTTGCTTCCTGTCCACCGGTCATGGCTACAACGTGGTTATAAAGAATCTTGTAGGTCATACTAACGCCAGAAGCAACGGCGTATCTGATTGCGAGGGTGCCTGAATGAAAGAGGGTGCCGTCGCCGATGTTCTGAAACATGTGGGGTGTCTGAGTAAAGGGAGCGAGACCAATCCATTGGGCGCCTTCGGCCCCCATGTGCATGAGACCGACGTGTGTGCCGGCGATTTTGGGATCCACGAAAACGATCAGTGTATGGCAACCAATCCCGGCGCCAACAGTGCTGCCCTCCGGCAAACGAATCGACCGGTTGTGGGGACAGCCTGAACAGAAGTAGGGAATACGCTGCGTTCCGGGCGGCGGTTTTCGATGCTCCATCAGATCCAGGTAATCGACCCGGGCGCGCACTGATGGCAAAGTCGTCTTTCGTTCCACCCGTCGCGCGATCGCCCGGGCGATGGTGTCCGAGTCCAACTCGCCGTAGTTGGGCAAAAGCGCGGTTTCTTCCTCGTCGAACTTGCCCACTACCACAGGTCTATTGGCCAACGAGTACATGATATCTTTGATAGCGGTTTCAAGCACAGGGCGCTTTTCTTCGATTACGAGGATCTCTTGCAATCCCAGGGCGAACTCGCGCACGATTTGTGGCTCTAGCGGGTAGATCATGCCCGGCTTGAGAAGGCGAATCCCATAAAGGTCCAGTGCTGCTTCGTCCAGACCAAGTTCTTCCAGCGCCTGCCGCGTATCGAAATAGGTCTTGCCGCTCGCGACAATGCCGAGCCATGCATCCTTCGTAGGAACGACGATCCGGTTCAGTCCGTTCTCCCGGGCGTACCGCAGGGCTATCTCGGTCCGGTGATGATACAGAAGATGTTCCACTTCCACCATCATTGGTGTGGCCACGTAGTCAATGTTGAGCTTTGGTTCGAAAGGCTGTCCGTCTATCTCCATTTCGGGGATTGTCGGGTTGATGCGATCCGGGGCCACGAGGGCCGTGCCAGAGCCATCGGCGAGGTTCGTCACGATTCTCATTACCACCCAGAGTCCCGAAGTGCGGGACAGCATGAAGCCGTGCAGACCCAGGTCGAGGATGTCCTGCACATTCCCCGGTAACAAGAGAGGCATGCCGGCGCTGATAATGGTCTGGGTGGAATCGCTGGGAAGTGTCGAGGACTTGGCTGTCGGGTCGTCGCCGGCATACAGCAAGACACCGCCGTTCTTACCCACGCCCATCATATTGCCGTGTCTCAAGGCGTCGCCCGACCGGTCAACCCCGGGGCTCTTGCCGAACCAGACGCCGACGACGCCGTCGTATTTGGGGCCGGCATACCGGTGCATCAACTGGCTGCCCAATATAGCGGTAGCCGCCAGGTCTTCATTGAGGCCGGGGGTGAAGTGTACGTTATGCTCCTTCATCAGTTTCTCCCGTCTCTTTACCTCGAGGTCGAGGCCGCCGAGGGGCGAGCCGGGATAGCCGGACATGAATGTAGCGGTATTGAGGCCACGCCGCTTGTCAGCCCGATTGTGGTCCATGGGAAGGCGGGCGAGGGCGTGGATGCCGCTGAGATAGATCATCCCCTCCTCCCGGGTGAATTTCAGGTCAAGGGAAAACGGGGTTTCCTTATTGACCAGCGGGACAGTGGTCATCCGAGTCTCCTTGCTGCATCTGTCGTATCTGCTGTATATACGATCTGAAGACCCCGTGGGAACAGCCTTAGGCTAAACCCATAGGATGAAATCTCAAGTACGCTAAAGCGCACTGGGACCGACCAGACGATACCAAGGTCTCAGCCTGCGGATTGATCCGCAGGCTTTCCCGCGGTCTAACATTTGCACTTTGTGCTTACCATAGAAGTCTAGCAAACGCAGCAGGCACTGTCAAACAGGCACGTCAACCGTTGCTGTTTGTTGCCGTTTAGGTTACGTTTTTGGCGGTGCGGAAGCCGATTAAAGTATTAATAGTCTCTGGCTCCAGCCAGAAGCGATTGGAGGTGCGGACGTACTTCATGACGTTGCCCCAGGAGCTGCCCCGCGCTACCTTGTACTTCGGCCCATACTTGTCACTCGGCCAGTCGTTTCCGGGGTACCGCTCAAACCAGTCCCCGGTCCACTCCCAAACGTTGCCACCCATGTCCATCAAGTCGTAAAAGCTGGCGCCCAGCGGAAAGCTTCCCACCGGCATGGTGTGTCCCGGCCCTTGCTCCCATGTGTTATTGCGAGAAGCGTCCGGATCGTTTCCCCAGGGGTAGAGGCGCCCGTCGGTACCGCGCGCTGCCTTCTCCCATTC
>JAUSEJ010000495.1 GCA_030650265.1 Dehalococcoidia bacterium
AGCTAACCGGGAAGTATTCGATGCAATTATTGAGGAAAAGCTGATGGAGGAGAGGGCAGAGGATTGGCTTGAGCTCTTCCACGCGGAGGATCTCGCAGGAGCGCTGGTGAATACAATTGACAAGGCGATCGTTGACCCGCAAGTGGTGCACAACAACATGATCGTGAGCATGCCCCATCCCCTCGGCGGCGAGATCAAGTTGGCAGGCAATCCCATCAAGATGCCGAGTAGCATCGTCGAGGAGTTTGTGGCGCCGCCCCTTCTCGGCCAGCACAACGATGAGATTCTCGCTGGTCTCCTACACTACTCGGAAGAGAAGATTCGCGAGCTGAGGAACGAAGAAGAGGAACACAAAGCGGCATTGCAGGTCAGACTTCACAAAGCGCTATAGGGACGAGTACCAGATTTATTGTCTTGAATTCCAATATGTCATAGTGGGGCGTTTCGCTCCTAAATCATGAACTTGGTCCATAAACTATCGGAGGAGGTATCGTAGTTGAGCGATTGGCCAATGAGGGACAAGACAGCGATTGTAGGCATCGGGGAGACAGAGTACACCAGATGGGGACAGATCAAGCGGAGCGAGTTTCAACTGGCCTGTGAGGCGATCCTGAAGGCTATTCAGGACGCTGGCCTGACGGTCAAGGACATTGACGGTATCTGCTCCTATGCCGGGGACCGCAATGAGGCAACCATGCTCGCCGCGGCTCTGGGCATACCCCAGCTTCGCTTTGCCAATTTGGTTTGGGGAGGAGGCGGTGGTGGCGGCAGCGGCGCCGTTCACAATGCGTGTATGGCCGTCTATTCGGGCTCGGCCAACTACGTGGTGGCCTTCCGCTCTCTGGCCCAGGGGCAGTTCCAGCGCTTCGGCCAGAATCGCAGTGGGCAGTGGGTATCTGGCGAGATGGCTCACACGATTCCTTTCGGCCTAATGACGCCAGCCCAGCGGTTTGCTCTCCAGACTCGCCGGCATATGCATCTCTACGGCACGACGAGCTTGCAGATGGGCGCCGTAGCCATGGCAAGCCGGAAGCATGCCCAATACAACCCCCGGGCGGTGACGTATGGGCGTCCCTTGACCATGGAGA
>JAUSEJ010000496.1 GCA_030650265.1 Dehalococcoidia bacterium
GTCGACCTTAGGAGATGTGACGGCTGTGTGGGCTTGGAAAAGCCACCCCAATGCACGCAAGCCTGCAACCTGGCGCACTACGTTCCCGAGGGGATGGAATGGGTGGAGGTTTATCACACGGAGATCAATAAGCACAGTGGCGGGACTTATTTCTTTCCCCTTCACTGCCAGCAGTGCGAGAACCCGCCCTGTACCAACGTCTGTCCCGTCGGCGCAACGTTTGCGACGCCGGAAGGACCGATCCTCATCGACCAGAAGCGCTGCATCGGCTGCCGAATGTGCATGGCTGCCTGCCCTTATGACCGGCGTTTCTTCAACTGGGGGCATCCCAATCAACCTCCGGAAGCGAAAGCCAGAGATGCACAGTACCATCCGGAGGAGCAGGTTCCAGCCTACATAGGCACGGTCATGAAATGTGACATGTGTCCGGAGATGGGCCGGGCAGGTAAAGTCCCCTACTGTGTTGACGGCTGTCCGCGGGGAGCCATTTACTACGGCGATCTGGAAGAGGATATGGCCTCCAACGGAAGAGAGATCGTCAAAGTATCGTCTTACCTGGCGAAGAATCAGGCCTACCGCTACAAGGAGCACCTTGGCACTCAGCCACGGGTCTACTTCATTCCCGGCCATGGCCAGGACGCGGGGCGCAACCCCTATGATCCGCGAGAGTCCCGGAGGAAGGAACTGCAGTGGCAGAGAGGGCCCTGATCCATTCGTCGATGGGAGAAGCTAGTGGATAAATTAGTCAGAAGATATGAGCATGAAGGTCTCGAGAAAGCGGGATCGAGCCTGAGCGATAGGGCGAGGCTGCTAGGATATAGAGATAGACTGGAGCGCGTAGCTCTCGCGCCGCTGGCAAGGACAGGAAAGGGATTCTACCTCGTGGTCGCCGTGCTGGGAGCGATCGTCCTGTGGGGCCTCTATGCCTACAGCCGGCAATTGAGCGGTGGTCTGGCCGTCACCGGCATGGGAAACCCGGATGCCAAAAGCAAGGTCGTCTGGGGATTCTACATCATTAACTTCGTGTTCTTCATCGGCATCAGCCATGCGGGGACGCTGATCTCCGCTATTCTCCGCGTCACCAACGCCAGGTGGCGCATGCCCGTGACCCGGATGGCGGAGTTTATCACCGTGGTGGCTCTCATAGTAGGCGCTAGCGCCGTAATTATCGATATGGGACGCCCGGATCGCGTACTGAACATGATCCTCTATGGCCGCCTCCAGTCTCCTCTGATCTGGGATTTCCTGGCGATCTCAACCTATCTGACCGGAAGCATAATTTATCTGTTCGTGCCTCTCCTTCCTGACCTTGCGATGGTTCGTGACCGGCTCGGAAATAGGCTATCAGGGCCAAGGCGGGCGCTGTATCGCATCATATCCGTCAATTGGCAGGGCTTGCCGCACCAGTGGCGCAAGCTGGGCTTTGCCTTGACGATCATGATGATCGTCATCATCCCGGTGGCGGTATCGGTTCACACCGTGGTGTCGTGGATATTTGCCATGACGCTTCGCCCCGGCTGGAACAGCACCGTTTTTGGACCTTACTTTGTGGCAGGGGCCATCTTCTCCGGCACGGCCACACTCATCATCATGATGGTTATCCTGCGCAAGGTATACCACCTGGAGGAGTTCCTTACCAAGCGGCACTTCATTAACTTGGGTTACATACTGGCGGCGTTCTGCATCATAATGCTCTACTTCAACCTGCAGGAGACCCTGGTTCCCGCCTACAAGATGGCTGAGGAGGAGCCTCGCTGGTTCTATGACGTGATGGGAGGACGCTACTCCTTCTGGTACTGGTCTTACATATTTGGGGGTATGGTGGTTCCCGCCCTCCTCATCCTCATCCCCAGGACGCGAAACGTCGCCGGAATCGTGGTGGCGTCGATACTGGTGGTCATAGCCATGTGGCTTGAACGCTACCTGATCGTGGTGGGCACTCTGACGATACCGCAGACCCCGTACGAGCAGGTTTCCTATAGTCCAACATGGGTCGAATGGTCCATCATGGCAGGGCTCTTCGCCCTGTTTTCGCTCATTGTCGCCGTATTCACGAAACTGGTTCCTGTTGTATCGGTTTGGGAGATGGTGGAGCAACACGAAGAGGCGGTTGTCCACGCTCCTGCTCAGGCGGTGTCTGGCGACGGCCACGCACCGACCGCTGCTCGCCAGAGGTCTGTAGTTACAGCCGCAGAAAGGATATCGCGATGAAACCAATAAGGATGGGCATTATCGGGTTGCTTCCCCTTGCCTTTCTCCTGTTGCCAGTAATGGCTTCGGCGGATGGCGGTGAGACTAATCTGCAACTTAGCCTGCCTGCGCAAGCCACGGTTGGTGAGAAGGTCCAGTTCACGGCTACCCTCAAGGACTCAGGTGGGAAGCCCATTCAGGGCGCGAGAATCTACTTTTCCAGCCCTACGAGTTTCCTGAGTTACAAGGGAGAGATGGAGATTGACGATGCGCTGACCAACTCGCAGGGTATCGCAATCATTGAGTTTGCCGCACGGCAAGAAGGGACGAATACGGTCGACGCCCGCTTCAAGGGGAGCACAATTTACAAGGCGAGCGAGGCTGCCAGCACTATCAACGTGGGGACGGGCGGTTCGGCCTACGTGGCGCGAGCCGGTGTGGAACTGCCGAGCGTCAGTATCTCTCCTCCTGCTTCGGGCGGGGTTCTCGTCTCTACTTTGCTGCCCGGCAAGCTGCAGTTTCCCATCGCCGGCGTTTGGATGGTGGTGTTGGTGCTGACTATCGTCTGGTCTCTCTATATGACAACCATGGTAATGGTCCTCCGAATTTCGAGCGAAGCTGAGCGCTAGGGGAAGCGAATAATGAAAATCAAAGACACAATGTTGGTTCCTCTCCTTGGCATGGCTTTCGTAATGGCCCTCGCTTTTACGCTAATCGTACAGATTGTCATTTTGGGGCCGTACACTCATCATAACATCCTGCCGACGATCGACCCAAACTACAAACGAACCGAGATGATTTTCGTGGGAGAGACCTTTCAGACCACAGAGGTGGCTGGCGTTCGCGTCCTGCCCGGTCCATCGGTGGCTGGCGCTTCCTCGGGAGAAAGCCCGCAGATGGCAGCCGGCCGGGCAGGCTTCGAAAAGAGCTGCTCGGTCTGCCATCCTGGGGGAAACAAGGGCATTGGCCCCGCCCTCAACGCACCGGACTTCAAAACACGCTATCCGCAGGATGCTGAGGTAGCCAAGGTGATCAGGAATGGCAGAAACGTAATGCCGGCTTGGAGCACGTCGCAGGTGAGCGATGATGAGCTTCAAGCCGTCATCGCCTTCATTCGAAGCCTGTCGGGGGGCAATTAGATAGAGTGGCGCCAGAAAAGTTCGTGCCGCAAGAGGGGGCGACGCAAGCGTTCCTTAAAGCAAAAGGAGGAGGGAAAATGGACGACGGAATTTCGTTGACGCTTCGGGGAAGGGCTGTGGCGCGAGTCGTAGCCCTACCACCGTATTGGCGGGCGACGATTGGGGGCATCCTCGGTACCTTCGCCATGACCGTTTGGACCTACGCGATGCACATCTCAGGCGCCTCTCAGCTTGACGTGGCCCGTGCCCTCGGCGCCATGTTCAATTCTGGAAAAGAGGCTGTTCTTATTGGCAGCGCCTTGCACGTGACAATCGGCGTTATCTTCGGCCTGATCTACGCTTATGGATTCTCCGAGTTGCTCCCAGGCCCGGGCTGGATCCGCGGCTTGATCTTCTCGATGTTGCCTACGACATTCCTGCTGATTTTCATTCCGCTTTATGCCTGGGGGATGATAATAGCAGGTGCGATGACTTTCGGCCCGGTAGCTTCGGCTTTGTGGATTTTAAACCAGATGGTATACGGTGTGGTGTTGGGTATTTTCTACGGGACTGACTGATAGGGCGGTGGAGCAAGCGAGCGGGATTGGATTGTGTAGTAACCATTGGTGCTAGTTGACATTTGACATAGTCACTCGATCGCCTCAGCATTGCCTGAATAAGTTCGGGCTGGTGGTCGCCTGGGACTGTGCCGCAGCCAATGTCGCCGACAATACTTTTCAGCCGGTAGTTCGCCAGTTCGAAGACCAGATGATTGTGTTCAGCGATACCGGATTCCATAGCAAGGAGGGCGATCCGCCCAATCTCAAGGTCTGCCAGCGGCATCAGTGGAATCCTTCTGAGAAGGACATGCTCATCGAGACGGTGCTGTTGATGCAGACGGTGATCAACCACTTCAAGAAAGTCGGTCACCGCGTCTGGGAGTACTTCCAGATGCGACTGGCCTTCACCTTGGCAGCGTTCAACGTGCTGGCTCAGTGGCACGGCTTGCCCGCCCGTGGGGACGGCTTCGTGGCGCTGTCTATTGCTGAGTTCAGTTTGTAGCATCACTAGCACCAATCGTTACTAAACCGATCAGCGAGCAACAATCTAACTTTGGAGGTGCAGCAATGAATCACCTGAAGACACGCGCCATCGTAGCCTCGGAGTATCCGGAACGGCGGCACTGGTTCGCAGGGGTAGTGCAAGACGAGCTGGGAGGCGTAGTGGTTGGGGAGGCGGAAAGCGCCGTCGGGGCGCTGGCCCTTGCCAGAACCCTGCGCCCGGACCTGATGATGGTTGACCATAGCCTCCCCTACGTTACGGGGGTTGACGGAGTCCGGCTGTCCCGCATCGGCGGCCTGGACGCCGCCCTCAGCGTCGTTCAGGATCTACCGAGAGCCAGGGTGCTCTTGGTGAGATGTAATGGAGCAGCCCTTGCCCCAGACAATGGCTCGAAAGGAAGAATGGAGCTATGCCTCTATCAGAGAGCGGATCCGGACAGTGGCCAGCTCGAGCAGCAGGTCACCTTTGCGGCCCTCCGAGAGAAGGCCATGCCTGCCCTGCGGCGCAAAGTGATGGCTGTCAGCGAAAAGGGGATGCTGGTGGGCGGTCTGGGCATGCTGGGTGGCCTGGGCCTGATGTTTACTATCCTGCTGGCTTCTGCTGGGGTCGTATTGTTGGCAGCCGGAGGGGCAGTGATCTTGCTCAGCTTGTGCACAAGCGCCGCGGCTGCAACTTGGCCGACGCGCGGCCGTTCCGGCGTAGTCCATGCAAAGATACAGGGGGAGAGAGATGACATCCAAGCAAGTCTTCAAAGAATGCCAGTTATTTGACTCCTTGTCCGACGCTGACCTAGAGAGATTGGTCGCGATCTCCTCGCCCCAGGAATGGGGGGCGGGGGGCACCATCTTTGCCGAGGGCAACCCCGCCAAGAATCTCTACGTGCTTGAGCGGGGGAAGGTAGCCCTCCAGATGAACTTGCCATCGACGCAGCCCCAGCTCGCCAAGAGGATAACCGTGGACGTAGCGACCAGCGGCGACGTCTTCGGCTGGTCGGCGGTGGTGCAGCCCCATATATATACCCTGACGGTGGTGTGCTTGGAGAGTACCACAGGCCTGGCCATAGACGGCTTCAAGCTCAGGAACCTGCTCAAGGCTGAACAGCGGATAGGATACGAGGTACTCAGCGGGCTCATCGGGGTGGTCGCCTCCCGACTGGACGAGACCAGGCACCTTCTCATCAGCGAGAGGATGGGACCGACCCAGGGGTAGCTCTTCAGAAAGGCGCGGCTTACTACAAGGCTTGAAAGCCTGCGAAGTAAGGCAAGGAGAGGGAGAAGATGGCCATTGAGATTGTTGCAATTATCGTTGTGCTGGCCCTGGCCCTGGTTACCTGGATGGTGCTGGGGATCAAGGTGGTGCACCAATGGGAGCGAGGGGTGC
>JAUSEJ010000503.1 GCA_030650265.1 Dehalococcoidia bacterium
AAGTGATCGGAACTCCAGGAGCAGTGCGCCGTTCTATCGTGGGGAAGTGCTATCGCCTCTGCCGGGCGACGAATGTAGCTGCCTCCTGTCGTAAGCTTGTCCAAACAGCACACCCTAAGGGGTGTGAGACTTACATGAAGCGTAGCGCCTCGGCCGGGTCGAGGTTCGACGCTCTTCTCGCCGGATAGACCGCACCGGCAAGGCCGATCAGAACAGACAGCACGACGGCGCCCGCACCAAGCAATGGGTTCGGCCCGATAGCAGCAGATATCTGCGCAACCTTAGCGCCAAGAACGAAGGTGATCGCCGAACCGATTAGCCAGCCGGAGATTCCACCCGCAATGCTTACAACGAAGGCTTCAAAGAGTATGATGGTCATGATGTGCGACTTCCGAAACCCGGTGGCCCGGAAAATACCGATCTCGCGCGTCCTCTCGCTTACCGACGACATCATGGTCGTAAGTACGATAAGTACTCCCACCAGGAGAACCACTATTGATATGGCGACCGAGAAGTTCGTAAGTTGGTTGATCCTTTGTTGGGTTGATTCCATGGCGGTGCTAAGTGCGGTAGCTTTGGCGTCGGGCAACTCCCTACTTATCTCCGCGATAATGGCATTAAGGCTTTTTGAGGACGCGCTGACTTCGACGAAAGTAATGGCATCTGGTTTGCCCAGAATCTCCTGAGTTCTAGCCAGGTCGGCAAAGATAACCGAATCATCTTGATCTCCGGTCTCTCTTAACACACCCACTACAGAGTAGTCGTTCCCGTTGATGTTCAGCTTGCCTCCCGGCATTGCCGCAAACTTCGTCGCGGCCGAAGAGCCCAGAAGCACCTCGTCTGGCGCGTTTGGCACGTTGCCGGTTATCTCCCACCATTTCTTTGCCGTCAGTTCCGCCTCGAAGTTGACACCAACTAGCAATGCCTTGGAGCCGTTAGCCAGCACCGGTCCGACCAGTTTTGGGGAAACATTTGTGATGTTGAACTCGCCGGGGATGGCGAGAATCTTCTCCACTTCCGCCCGTTGCATGTCTTTTTTGTTGACCGAAGTGCTGGCGACGAAGATTCCACCGTAACTCAAAGCAACTTCATCAGTCTTTGGCGCCACGATGATGTTCGAGCCGAAGCGGTCGAG
>JAUSEJ010000071.1 GCA_030650265.1 Dehalococcoidia bacterium
CCGTCCTGAGCAAGCCACATGTGAGCGAAGGTATGCCGGAAGAGGTGAGCGTATACCTTGCCTATTCCAGCCTGAAGCGCCCGGTCCCTGCATACCTGATAGATTCCGTTTCCGGTCATCGGCCCGGCCCGCCCCAGCCAAAGATTAGGCAAGGCCCCTTCCCGGTGTTGCGCCCTCATTCTCAGGTATCTGTCGACGTCCCGCGCTGCCTTCCGGCCATAGGGAAGAAAACGAACCCGTGAGCCCTTGCCGGTTACCTTTAGCGTCTGCTGGTCCAATTGCAGATCGTCCAGTGTCAAGGCCGCGAGTTCGGCCCTGCGTGCGCCCGTGTCAAGCAAGAGCCTGATTATCGCTGTGTCTCGCCTTTCCTCAAAGGTATTGCCGGAGCAAGCTTTCAAAATTTTAGCAAGGTCTTCTTCCGATAGCACTTCAGGGGGGTTCTCAGGCAGTTTCGGGGGGTGCATGTGCGCCATGGGATTGTCTTTGATTTCGCCCTCTTCTGTGAGCCACTTAAAATACCGCTGTAAAGACTTGAACCGGTTGCTTGCGGTGGCCGGTTTGCGCGTCTGGAGGAGGTCAGAGATAAACTCCTCTACGTGCTCCCTTGTGAGATTCGCCGGGTTCGTGGGCATCCCTTTGCCTCTCAGGAATCCGGCCAAAAGCGTTAGGGCCTCGGAGTAAGTCTCTACAGTCTTTGGGGAAGAGTTCTCAGCCCGGAGAGAACGCTGGAAGGCGCCCAAGAAGAGGTCTTTGCTCGCCGTGAGGGTGTCGGTAGGCATTATAATAGGGCCTCCAATCTTCATTGTCAGCCCTATTATAACGTCCAGTTATGTTGCTGTCAAGCGTTGTGCTTAGTGGCTTTCTCAGTTATGTTGTCTAACTGAGCACTGGGTGAGCCGTGTGGGGGTCGAACCCACGACAACCTGATTAAAAGTCAGGTGCTCTGCCGACTGAGCTAACGGCCCGTTCTACCGGACATGCGGCAACATTCATAATTATACCCGCTTCTTCCTTCCGGTGTCAACCAACTCCCTCGTCTGGTTAAACCTCACCTTGGGCGAAGAAGCCAAACACAAAGACACTAAGACACCAAGGACTAGAGAGCCACCAGGCATTCAGTGTATCTCCTCAATTCTTCCAGTGTCTTTGTGTCTTTGTGCCTTTGTGTTTTGTGGTCCCGTCCCCGGAGCTCTCTACTCGCGATAGCCGTTGGGATGTGCCCTATGCCAATCCCAGGCGGTGCCCACGATGTCGCGAATGTCGGGATACTTCGGCGTCCAGCCAAGATCACGGCGGATCTTCGCCGAACTGGCGATCAGCACGGCGGGATCGCCGGCACGGCGCGGGCCTACAGTGGCCGGAATCGGCTGGCCGGTGATTTCCCGGACCGTCTCGATTACCTGCAAGACGCTGAACCCGGCGCCGTTGCCCAGATTGTAGACCCGACTGCCTCTTTCCAGGGCCTTCAGGGCAAGGATATGCGCCTGAGCCAGATCGACCACATGTATGTAGTCGCGCACGCAAGTGCCGTCGGGCGTGGGATAATCCCCACCGAAGATCTGCACCTTCTCCCGCTGCCCCAGGGCCACCTGAAGCACAATCGGAATCAAATGCGTTTCCGGCAAATGGTGCTCCCCATACCGGGGCGTGGCGCCCGCCGCGTTGAAGTAGCGCAGAGCGGCGAAACTCAGGCCTTCCAATTTATCGAGCCATGACAAGATGCGCTCCAGCAGATACTTGCTCTCGCCGTAAGGGCTGCCCGGTACAATGGGCTCTTCCTCGTCGATCGGTCCTTCCCGACAGGACTCGGGCTGATCGAAGAGGTTGGCCGTGGAAGAGAGAATGAAGCGCTTCACGCC
>JAUSEJ010000553.1 GCA_030650265.1 Dehalococcoidia bacterium
CGCGGGTTTCACGCCGGACCGGCTCTGGGGATCGGGATTTCTGGTGCCGGTGGAGGGGGCGGTCACCGGAGCCTTCGGCAGCAAGCGCATCCTGAACGGCCAGCCGCGCAACCAGCACAACGGCGAGGACATTGCGGCGTCACTGGGGACGCCGGTGAAGGCGACGAACGATGGCGTGGTCCGGATGGTGGACGATCACTTCTTCAGCGGCAAGGGCGTCATTCTCGATCACGGCCTCGGGCTGTTCACCATGTACTTCCATCTGGACACGACGGTGGTCAGGGAAGGGGAGCGTGTGAAGCGGGGGGATGTGGTCGGGACGGTCGGCAAATCCGGACGCGCCACGGGCCCGCACCTGCACTGGGGCGCGTGGCTCAACGGCTCCCGCGTCAATCCCTTCGCCCTCGCCCGGCTTCCGCTCGATAGGCCTTAACCATCAACGTTCGCGGGTCCTGCCGCCGACTTACCCGGAGTCGGCCTGTCGCAGGGCTGCCTCCCGCTCCCGATCGGCGCGCCCTCGGATGATGGATAAAGGTGGAAAGGGCGCTCCTCCACGGCCGCGATCGAGTCAGGTCCCGCTCCGGCCTCATGCGGGTGACATCGCTTTTTTCTTTTTAACCTTTCCCATATCCCGGTGTCAGATGAGATATGAACGACCAGCAGCGAGAGAGTACCGCCAAGTTTCTCTATGATATGGCGAAAGGCATCGGGCTTATCGCCGTGGTTGGAGGGCTGGTGGGTGGACAGGCCAGTTGGTGGAATGTCATAATGGGCTCCGTTAGTACGAGTGCTTTGTTTTTACTGGCCTATTGGCTCGAAGGACGAGGAAACAATAAAGATGATACATCTCACATTCTTTGAACAGGTCATGACCCTCATTGCGACGCTGAGTACCATTGCGGCCATCTGGGGCTACTTCTATACCCACCCTCGCAAGAAGGCAAAGTAAGTCTCGCCTGCCTCGTTTTCTTTCGTTGTCTTGACAACTTCGCGGAAGCTGGCCTAGCCTGATCGTCGGGTAGGGCCTCAAAAAATGTTGCTTCCCGCTTTAACCTTTTCCCTCTTCCCGGTGTCTCACCCACAGAAGCGTAAAGTTACGCCTGCGCCAACGCGGGAGGGGACGAAGCTCATGGGGCTCACGTATATCAAGGCGACCATCATTAATCTTGCCAATCCAAAGAAGCGCACGCGGATGAGATTTCTCGTGGACTCAGGGGCGGTTTACAGCGTGATTCCTCGTCCTCTGCTAGGGCGGCTGGGGGTCAAGCCGTGCGGGTCCAAGGAGTTCACGTTGGCGGATGGGACGACCATTGTGCGTGAGTTCGGCAACGCGCTCTTCTCCTTTCAGAAAACTCAAGGGGCCTCGCCGGTCATCTTCGGCGAAAAAGGCGACACGCTTCTGCTCGGCATGGTCTCGCTGGAAGCCCTGGGCTACATCCTCGACCCATTACGTCGAGAGTTGCGGCCCCTGCCGATGGTGCTGGGGTAGGGTGAGTGCGTCACGCATCATCTGCTGTAGGGGCGGGGTTGATCCCCGCCCTCTTGATCAATCAAGTTGGTGGAATTCGCATGGGAGATTCTAGCGAGTGAACCCTGCAGGTAAGCCATACAGAGATCAACAGGATCAGGAAAAGATTCATCATCGGCTTCTAAGATGGCTAGGAATATCGGCCCAGCAAGGGAAGTTCAAGTTTATAGGTTTTAAGGGCAAAGCCACTGCAATTTTTCAGTTTCTAGCTGTTGGATTTGTGCTTTGTGTTTTGGCAAGTAATTGTACCTCCATCATGGGCTTCAGCGTTTGGCCGGCATTGTTTGTTATCCTTGCTTCGCGAAAGCTAGATCAATTCATGAGATTGAAATACGACAGAAATGTCCCAGTTATCGCCTGGGCAGGGAATCATCCTCTGATCACTTATTATCTTATTTGCCTATTCTTTGCTTTGTTTGTACCAAATATTAATCATCTAATGGAGGAGTTCGCAAAGATGATAGGTGCAGCGTAACACACGCCGCTGATGGTGCTGGGGTAGGGGGATTTGAGCATCCGATGTAGGGGCGAGGCGATGCCTCGCCCTCTTTGCTCTTACACAGAACAAGATAATCCATAGTTAGGCCGAACGGATTTTCTCGAGGCGTTGATACTCCATGACAACGGGAAACATCGTCACTCTCGCAGCCGCCGTTTTAGCGTTCGTGG
>JAUSEJ010000545.1 GCA_030650265.1 Dehalococcoidia bacterium
GTCAGCAGGATATCACCATAGTGACCGGCGCACCGAACATTCGCGAGGGCGATAAGGTTCCTTTTGCCTTTGTTGGGGCAAATCTGTTTGACCCGTACGCCAAAAAGATGGCCACCCTCAAGCCGGCCAACATCCGGGGTATCCGCTCGGAGGGCATGGTTTGCTCGGAGAAGGAATTGCTCCTCTCCGAAGAGCACACGGGCATAATGATTCTTCCTGCCGACGCCCCCCTTGGAGCGCCTCTCGCAGATTATCTTGGCGACAGCATTCTCGACCTTGAGGTTACGCCGAACCGGCCAGATCTTCTTTCCATGCTAGGTGTAGCCCACGAGGTGGCAGCTCTTACCGGGCAGAAAGTGCGGGAACCAGATCTCAACTATCCCGAAGGTGGTGAGAACATCCAGAGCCAGGCTAAAGTGAGGATCGACGATCCCGATCTGTGCTCGAGGTACACAGCCAGTTTGATCACCAACGTGACCGTTGGGCCATCGCCCAAATGGCTGCGAGATCGGTTGACGGCGGCAGGAATGCGCCCCATCAACAACATAGTTGACATAACGAATTACGTGATGCTGGAATACGGGCAACCCCTTCATGCGTTCGACTACGACAAGATCTCCCAAGCGACAATCATCGTTCGTCGGGCCCGGTCCACCGAGGTATTGGTTACCCTGGACGGCGAGGAGCGAACCCTAGACCAGGACATGCTGGCCATCGCCGATTACAACAAGCCGGTGGCGCTAGCCGGCGTCATGGGAGGGGCAAACAGCGAGATAAGCGTATCGACAAGCAGCATTCTTCTAGAGTCGGCCAATTTCAGCCCGGGCAGCGTCAGGAGGACCGCCAGCCGGCTACGAATGAGGAGTGAGGCGTCGATGCGATTTGAGCGAGGTATCAGCCCCGAGCTGCCCATCTTCGCCCTTAGACGAGCCACCCAATTGATTGTCGAGCTTGCGGCAGGCTCGGCGGCCAAAGGCGTTATAGATGTATATCCCGAGAAGCGAGAGCCGGTTTCCATCCTGCTGACAACTCAGGAAGTGAAACGGGAACTTGGTCTCGACATTTCTCTCGAGAGGGTTCAGCATGTTCTCTCCGCGCTGGATTTCACTTTCGAGGTGCTCGAGTCGATGCCGCCGGGCGCCGAAAAGGCGGTGGCTCTGGGATCGGAAGGTAATGAGACGAAGGGACTACTGGTCACGCCGCCGTATTTCCGGACGGATATAACCTTGGTCGAGGATGTGGTGGAAGAACTCGCGCGCGTTATCGGTTATGATGCGATTCCCATGTCTAGCCTTAGCGGCAGCATGCCGCCACCCGTTGTCGACGCGGGGCTGCAACTTGTTGACCGGGTGAGGGAGATACTGGTCGGTTGTGGCCTTCAGGAAATTGTAACCTACTCGCTTTTTAACCTGGCGGCGCTTGATCGGGCCTTCGTTGATGCTGGCATTCCCGTGTCACCACCGATCAGGGTTGCTAATCCAATGACTTCCGAATACGAGAACCTGAGAACGAGTTTGAGGCCCGGTCTGTTCCAGACAACGGCTGCTAACCTGCGCCACGAGGAAGCTGTGCATATTTTCGAGATTGGCCGGATCTTCCTGTTTCGCGATGATGATCTGCCGGACGAGAGACGAATGCTCGTCGGCGCCTTGGCGGGCGGCTGTCAGGAGAGAACATGGCTCTCACCGTCTAAGCCGGTCGATTTCTTCGATGTTAAGGGAGTGATTGAAGTTGTGCTTGGTGGATTTGGCATCGCTGCCTCGTACGAGCCTTGCCTCGACCCCGGCTTGCAGGCTGGTCGGACCGCCAAGATCATGGTCGGCCGTCAAGCCATTGGTGTGCTGGGCGAGGTTGACCCCAGAGTGTTGGCGAACTTCGAGATCGAAGTGCCAAGTTTCCTGTTTGAGATAGACATAGAGGCTCTTCTTGGCGCCGAGCAGCAGAAGCGGCGCTTCGTGCCAATCTCACGCTATCCGGGTATCGAGCGGGACATCGCCGTTATCGTAGATTCAGAAATCTCGATGGAGAAAGTGCGATCCATAATCCTCAAGGCCCCACTGGCCAAGGAGGTGCGCCTCTTCGACGTATACAGCGGATCGCCGCTTCCGACCGGGACGAAGTCTCTGGCCTTCTCGGT
>JAUSEJ010000557.1 GCA_030650265.1 Dehalococcoidia bacterium
CGCCAGAAGCTGGCCAAGGCAGTGCGAGATGAGCTGGATCGCCGTTGATCGGTTCACTATACGCAGACAAGAGTGACGCCAGAGATTACACGCCAGAGATTACACTAGACAGTGACGGAACCAGGCAGCTAATATAGCGGGTGGTCGAGCAGATCGACCGCAGGGGAGTGGGGAGGATTTGGAAGCACAGGACCTGGAGCGCGATTTTCTCACCCCGGTCGATGCCGCAAAGTACTTGAGTGTTCACCGCGAGACGCTATACGACGTGATCCGCGGGGGAGCCATCCACGCTTTCAAAGTGGGTGGACGCTGGCGTATTTACAGGGCCGAAATGGACCGGTATCTTCATAAGAGTGCGGCCAGGCCGAACGGCGCCACGCTGACCTCATCCCCGGCACCGTCCCCCTTGTCGGTGCCCGATCTGCCGCTCCAATCAGAGGCGAAATTGCGGAGCGGAAAGCGTATCCTCGTTATCGACGATAGCCCGGAGATCCGGGAGTTCTTCGCAATCGTTCTTACCAAGAGGGGCCATAAAGTAGATGCCGCGTAATCACCGGCCTTCGTGATGGCGAGCTTGTCACAAAAGTGCTGGAAATGGCCCCGCTGGTGATTATCAACAAGCCCATTCGTGTTGCCGATCTCCTGAAGGTCGTCGAGAACTAGAGAATCCGGGGCTGATCCCGTTCTTCCACCGTCACTCTTCCTTTTCTTCTTGTTCTTCTTCTCCACAGATTGTTGCGGTAACCATTCCAGAATCTCTGCTATTGCAGACCCGACTCGTTACCAAATACGAACAGGTGATTCGCATCGTGTGGGCGCCCAACGGCCGCCCATAAGGATAGGGGTAGGTGGGGCTGGTCCTGCGGAGAAGGGCCAGCCCCACATTGTTATTGGCTCTTCTTGTTAGTGCTAATGTACACCTAGCACCAAGTTGATAGGCAGCTTTCTGATCGTTTTGATCCTCGCGGCGATCGCCCGGGGGCTTCGGCGCCTCGCAGGTGTCCACGGTCTCGGGCGAATTCGAGACTCTGGTAGCCCAAGACGAAGACGCGGCAACACTGAGCCAGGCAATGCGTGCAGCTTTCCTTGTTCAAGTGAAGGCTGCCAAAGACACTCTGTTGAGAGGCAGTGACCCTGCAAACTTGACCAAGTACGCTGCCGAATTTGAAACACACGGGAAGACAGTTCAAGACATTCGAACTGGTTTCAAGAAACAGGAGAGCTGGATGAGCCCTGAAGAGAGGGACCTGCTAAAGGCCTTCGATACGGGCTATGCGACGTACACTCAAGCATGGACAAAGACGCTGGCGATCTACAAGGCTGATCCGGCGCGGAATCAAGGCGAGGCCGATGCGGCCATCAAGGGAATGGACAGAGATGCAGTCGCTACTCTGGATAGCCTTGCTACCGACCTCGACGGAGCAGATGGCGGCCGGGGCGAGTGAAGTAGGCAGGACCATCGAGAACGTGTCGGCAATTACCCAGGAGAGCACGGCCTCGGCCGAAGAGGTGTCGGCGGCCACGGAAGAAATGTCG
>JAUSEJ010000558.1 GCA_030650265.1 Dehalococcoidia bacterium
CGGATACTTGAGTCTGGTCTTAGGTACGGTGAAACGGATAATCTGGTCGACGAGTACGTTTCCTCGCTGAGGCAGGGGTCGGTTCTCTATGACTTCGTAAGCGGCGTTGTCCTTGAGTCGGGTAACAAAGAAGACACCGGATTTGTTCCATTGAAAGAAGAGTTCGAAATCAATATAGCCACGGTCCACGGCGAAGATGTTGCCGAAGGGCAGAGTGATATGGCGGGCGGTGATGACATCCGCAGTCTTGCCATCGGTGATCACGGCAAAGTTCGGTAGATAGCCGTCATGGTCCAGCAGCATGTGAAGCTTAACCGCGCCTTTGGTCTGACGGAAATCGGCCCAGGGAAACAGGCTCAGACACAGGTCGATGGTAGTATAATCGAGGCTGAACAGCTTGTTCTTGAAGCGGAACTTCCTTTTCTTGCCGGGGCTCTCGCTACGGCAAAAGTCCAGCAATTGAAAGAAGGTATCTTGGTAAAGCTGCCAGGGCCGGTGGGCGTTGGCATAGGCAAGTGTGCTCTTGGCGGGAGCGGACCTCAGTCCCAGATGAGTGAGTTTGCCGCAGGTGACGGCCAGTCCGTCGCTGATCTCCCTCAGGCTCTTGGCCTGGGCCAACTGGCAGAAGAGCATGGCAACATATTGGCTCCAGGAGGAGAAGCCTTTAGCGTGGCGTTCCGCCCCGCGTTGGTGGACCAACCGGAGAAACGAGTTCCGGGGGACGACGTGAAGAATCTGACAGAACAGGCTCGTGGTAAAATTCATGGCGGAGACTCCTTCGAAATAGTTGGCGATTCGCAATTACCATTCTACTTCGGGGAGTCTCTCTGCTATTACTCAGCCTTAAAAGCTATTTTGGACAAGTGTGAGTATTGACCCATAATGATTGATACCGGAGGTGAGACCGTTGCCTCATAGATAGTGTTACCCGGAGAGGAACATGACAAGAGGCGCCGTGATCGAACCCGCGATAGCGGCTCGGGAGCGATACATGAAACTGTGATTCCATAATACAACACAAATGCAACAACCGACCGGGCTGCCGTTGTTCTTCGATTACCATTCGACAATCCGGGATTTGACCCCGCTATATCTCGGCCCTATAATTTTTCAATTTCGGGAAGCGGGGTGAAACGTGTCCCAAGACTCAGTTCTTGTCCGGAAAGAGGGTGGTATTTGCACCGTTACCCTGAACCGTCCCGAGAGGCGCAATGCGTTTGCCCCGGAGATGATGCACCGCCTGGGGGATGTGATCCATTCAATTGACCACGACGGCGAGACGAGGGTGGTCGTTCTGCGCGGAGCTGGCCGCCAGGCATTTTCGTCTGGGCGTGATATCGAGGGTTTCAAGTCCGAGCCCACAGTTGCAGATGAAGCGGCGTCGACCGCCATAGAGTCTTGTCCCTGCCCGGTTCTTGCCATGATATACGGATATGCCATAGGTGGCGGTCTTGTTTTGGCGCTCGGTTGCGACATGCGGATAGCGGCCGACAACGCGAAAGTCGGCATGACAACAGTCAAGATCGGGACGCTGTCTGGCATAGGTGGACTAGAACGTCTAATCAATGTTGTTGGACTGGCCGTGGCCACGAGGATCCTGTATACGGGAAGACTGTTCGATTCAAATGCGGCCTTGGCGATGGGCCTGGTGGACCAGATCGCGCGCGTCGATGAATTGGAGA
>JAUSEJ010000573.1 GCA_030650265.1 Dehalococcoidia bacterium
GTCGAATCAGGGATAACACGCCATCCCGTTCGTCCAGTACGTGCTCACAGAAAGCCGCCACCTGAACGTAGGGGCCCCATGCAAACGGATTGTGCTGATTCTCTATCATACGTAGTCACCTCCGGGGCCGAATGTTTTGCAAAATATAGCACCATTCTCCGGCCTGGCAAGCGATTACCACCGTCGGACTCGTCACCGACGAACTAGCCTGTTATGAAGAGGCCTTGCGGCAAACGGCCACGGGAAGTTAGAATACAGGCACTAGAGGCATTCTGGCACCCGGAGGTGACACCGTGCGAGACAGGTACCGGCGGCAAAAGCACTCAAATGAATAGTGCGATTGGCAACAAGATCTACATTAACGGCAAACTGACGCCACAAGAAGAGGCGTGGGTTTCGACGCTCGACCGAGGATTCACTCTGGGTGATGGCGTCTTCGAGACCATGCGTCTCTCAAATGGGCGCATTTTCCGTCTCGCTCAACATCTCGCGAGGTTGATCCGCTCGGCGGCGTCCATTCAACTGCCAATGCCGATGCCCGAGCAGGATTTCGGCGCGGCTCTCTATCGTGTAGCCGCAACAAACGGGCTGGCGGAGGCTATTCTCCGACTCACTGTTACCCGCGGCGTGCCCGCTGGCCGCGGTGTTCTGCCAACAGGGCGGATCGAGCCGACGGTCGTTATTCAGCCGTCACCTTTTGCTCCCCCTTCACCGCAGAAGTACGAGGAAGGCTTCAGAGCCATCACTGCTTCGATCCGGCGCAATGAGACCTCGCCAACCGCCTTCGCCAAGACCGGCAACTACCTTGACAACATCGTCGCCCGCCTCGAGGCCGCGGCTACCGGCGCCGACGAAGCGATCATGCTCAATACAGCCGGACTGGTCGCCTCTGGCACGAGCAGCAACCTGTTTCTTGTCAGAGATGCCCGGCTTCTGACTCCCTCAATCAATACGGGCGTGCTTGCCGGGATTACCCGGGCAGCCATCATCGAGATCGCTGGCAAAATGGGCATCGCCGTCTGCGAACAGGCCATCGATCCAGCCGATCTTGTGTCCGTCGGAGAATGCTTCTTCACCAACACGGTGATTGGCGTCATGCCTTTGGTTATTCTTGACAGCATGGTGATCGGGACAGGCAAGCCCGGTCCTGTGACGACGGGGCTAAGAGAAGCTTACGAGGGGCTGGTGAAGGCCGAGACCATGGACCGGACTGCGACAGGATAACGGCCCTTGCATTCGCAGTGCCGATTGCCAATGAAGCAATGATAGGAGGCCAACAATGGACTTAGCCGAGGTCAACGAGATGATTAGCACCTACATCCGGCCGCAGACTTTCCCCTTCGCCGTGCGATTCTGCGAATCGCTGGATGAGGTGCCCGGCGGCGCGAGAATTCCCCACGAGAGCCTGAGAATGCAGATACCGATCTGTCAGGCGGTCGGGATGGTAAGGCGCTACGGCTGGACTATTGCCCTGACGCCGGAGGATATGTCCTGCCCCTACGGTGCCCTGGCGCTGGGCTTTGTCAGGCCGAAGGCGGGCTTTCTCGACGGCAGCTATGCCGACTCAATGAGCCCGGGCAGCGGACAGAGAGCGAGGATCAGCGCCGGGGACGCCGCCAGGCTGGAGTTTGGCAAATATGCCGCGGTCCTGCTCTCGCCCCTGCATAGCGCCACCTTCCAGCCCCACCTGATCGTCATCTACGGCAATTCCGCCCAGGTGATGCGCCTGGTGCAGGGAACACTCCACGGCCAGGGCGGTTACTTAACCTCACGCGCCTCGGGCGGCATGGATTGCAGCGACCTGTTTGCCCAACCAATCGAGACCGGCGAGGCCCAGGTGATCCTCCCCTGCAACGGCGATCGCGTCTTTGGCATGACGCAGGATGACGAGATGGCCTTCTCGCTACCCGCTGCTCTGGTCGATAGAACGATGGAAGGACTGAAGGCCAGCCACAATACCGGCCAGCGTTACCCGACTCCCAGTAACCTGCGGTTCAAGGCACAGTTACCGCCGGCTTACTACCAACTTATGGATTACCTAAATGCAGAGGACTAGATTCGCCACCGCCGGGACAGGGGAACAAGAGAAGGCATTTCGCACACATCGCGACTCTGGCATCGGGCGCCAAGCCTACTTTTCGCCTAGTTCCCGCCAGGCATAGGCGATCATGAGGATGAAGATACCGACAGCAAGAAGGAGGGAAAACTTGGCCATCAGCAATAGGAAGGCGATACAGACGGCGGCCACGGCAAACCAGATCAGCGCTTCTGAGAAGGCTAGTGGTCGCCACCTTTTGTTGGCCACCACAGAGAAAGCCCACTTGATGACAAAGGCGCAGAAAGCGAGGGCAAGGTGAACGATTCCACCTCGTCGCCTGGCCGATTCCTCTGCCCTGCCTCTTGGTAGTTTCGTAACGGCCAGCATGCGCATCTCGCCGACCGTCTCCCGGGATGGCTTGCTTCGACCAAACCAACCCTTCTTTTCCCGTCTGCCCGCCTTCTTCCCCTGCACAACCCCGGAGTATTGCCAGCCAGCAGGCTTGCGTCGTGCCACTTTATTCCCCCAACGCTACCCAATCGCTGATTCAAAGCCGTCAGCTTAGTTTCTCCGCCAAAAAACCATGGAAACTCTCGACGAAAGCATCCGTATCGTAGCTCAGAGCGTGCTCCCTTATGACTGGTGGATCGAATTGCCGGTGATCGAAGCGAGAAAGCACCGCCGCCAGCGCCTCCGGTGACTGCTGATGGAAAAAAGTTCCCGTGACCCCATCCACCACCGTCTCCAAAGATCCCCCGGCGGCAAAGGCGATAACGGGCCGGCCGGCGGCCATGGCTTCGATAGGCGCGATGCCGAAATCCTCCTCACCGGGGAAGATAAAGGCCCGACACCTGGCAAATAGGTCAGGGATCGCCGCATCGTCCACCCTACCGGCAAACTTCACGGTCTTCCCTGCCATTGCCTCCAGACTCGCCTTATCCCTGCCGCTTCCAACCACCAACAGGGGAAGGCCCAACTCGCTGCAGGCTTTAACCACGATATCTACCCGTCTGTAGGGAACCATGCGACCAACAACCAGAAAATAGTCTCCGATCTCATCGGCGATGGCAAAGCGCTTGGTATCCACTGGCGGATAGATTAGGGCCGCTTCCCGGCGATAGATCTTCTTGATGCGCGCCACCACTGCTTTAGAGATACCAATGAAGTGGTCTACTTGATTCACGGCGGCGATGTCCCACATTCGCAAATAGTTTATGACAAGTGGCAGCACGGTCCTGGCCAGGGGATTGACTCGCTCGCGGTGAATGTAGTGCGAAGCGTTCCAAACGAAGCGAGGCGGTGTCAAGCAGTAATTGACGTGGCAAGTATCGTGACTGGTGATGACACCATGGCATAGTCCGCTGCTGTTGCTTATCACCAGATCGAAGCCGGAGAGGTCGAGCTTCTCAAAAGCCAGCGGGTAAAGGGGCAGTACGGCGCGGCTGAGACTCCCCATCATAGGAAGTTTTTGGAGAAAAGAGGTGCGAATATCCCACTGCCGGTAGTGGCCGGGCATCTTCACAGGATCGTAAAGAGAAGTGAAGATGGGCGCCTCGGGGAACATGCGGTGGAGGACTTCCAAGACGTACTCGGCGCCCCCGATTTGATTGAGCCAGTCATGAACTATGGCAACTCGCAAAGCTGACCTTTCTATCATAGTTACGTCCATCTCGACTTCGCCAGTATAGCAGAATGAGGTGGGCGACTCAAGGCTGGGCGCGACCCGTCAGCGTCCATTGAAGACGGGAGGTCGCTTTTCGGCCCAGGCCTTTCTGGCCTCCTTTGCGTCCTCGGACGCAAATAATATACCCGAGGCGTTGGCGCAGAGGTCCTGCACGGTCTTCAGGTCGCAGTCGAGGGCCCGACGCATGATTCTCTTGTTTATCCACTGCACGAAGGGCGGACTAGCGATGATCTTCTGGCAAAGAGCACGGGTCTCCGCCTCGAGTTGTTCGGACGGCACGATGTGGTTGAGAATCCCCCAACGATAGGCTTCCCCTCCCGTAAGATAACCGCCGGTGAAGGCCAGTTCCAGAGCACGTCCGAGTCCGGCCAGCTTGGGGAGGAAGTAGCTGCCGCCGTTCTCGATGATCTGACCCACGTTCTGGTAAGTAAAGAACCGGGTCTTCTCGCAGCCCATGCGGATGTCGCAGCGGAGGGCGATATCCATGCCCATGCCCACGGCTGCCCCGTTGATCATGGCGATCGTAGGCTTCATGGTCTCCGAGATCGCATCAACGTGGGGATAGAAGTTCTTGAGGAAGTTCTCGCGGCTCATGTCCGGCCCTTGCTGATGGTCACGCTCCGGCTGAGTCCCAGTCCGAAGATCTATACCAGCGCAGAAGCTTCTGCCGACGCCCGTGATTACTATTACCCGGACCTTGGGATCGGCGTCGCCGGCCCGCAAGAACCCGGCAATCTTAGTCATACTTTCGGGAATAAACACGGCATTGTGCCTCTCCGGACGGTTCAATCTGATCCAGAGAATGCCCGAGTCCTCTCGTTCGAACAGCACATCGTCGACCAGTTCCGGCTCCATACTTTACCTCCGAGTAATGCTCTCAGTTGCAGGGCTAGCCCAATTCGGTTTTGGCAGAGTGGTGCTTCTAATCTTCACTATCTTACGGCAAGGCAAGCTCACAGTCAACAGAACAGAGCACTATACACGCTCACCGATTTACGGCGCTAGAGCCCGAAATAATCGCCAAAGGTCTTGACCAGCACAGTGAAAGTGATTATGATGAAGCAACACCTGCAGCGAACGAACTGAAAGCGCAATGAAAGAAGAAACCAGTCCCGATATCATCTGGGGAGTTGACAGCCGGTGGTGCACGGGCTGCCAAAGATGCATTCGAGGCTGCCCGCAGAAAGCCATAACCTATAACAAGTTCACCGGCGTCGTAGTGATCGACCAGGAGATATGCACAAAGTGCGGCGTCTGCTATAAATTCTGCCCTATCGATGGAGCGCTTGTCACAAGCAAGCCGGCAGTAACTTGACGAGGAACTGACCGACCTAACGCGGGAACACCTGACCCTGAATTCCGTTTCGGGCTAGGCGTCGTGGCGTCGGACGGGATTGCCGACTCCGCAAGGAAAGGGCCCCGACCACATATTCCAAAAACGGAAGCCCGCTACCAAGGTCGCGAGGAGGAGACATCATGACCCGAGTTGAGGAGCTACAAAAGAAATACCCGACCATTCCCAAGGAAGTGACCCTCAAATGGGAGGTGCTGGGCCGGGGTGTCAGAGACGGCGGAGAACTCGACGAAGTGTGTCACTGGCAAAAGGCGGGTGCCCACTACAGTTACCAAAGCTACGATCACGACGTAACCTTGCAAGAATGGGTGGCGAAAAGGCCGGCGAGGCTGCAGGGGGATCATATTCTTCGTCCGGGCTCGCTCATTATGAAGAATGGAATAGGCGCGGCGATCCGGCTGGACACCAGGAGCCCGTACGAGATTCGGTCACTTGGCGATGGGAGATTCGGCCTTTTTGAAGGAGAAGAGAAGGTCGACATTGAGATATACTTCCCGCCTCCAAAGCCGCGGCCAACCGATGGGCTTGTGACAAGCAAGGGGACTCCCCTATCGACCCTCTTTTCTTGTCCTCGCCGCTGTATATCCCTGATGCCCGTGCGGTATTGCGAGTATTTTGCTACCGGAGATCAATGCAAGTTCTGCAACTTCAATAATACGCAGGCAGACTCTCGCGCCGTCGGCCTCGATCGCCCCGTCACGATCAATTTGGACGAGGTGGTGGAGGGCTACAAGATTCTCAGCTCCGAGGTCAAGCTTATTGAAGTCAAGTTCGAGATGGGCGGTTTCATGAAGGGCGAGAACGAGGGAAGAATCTACTTCGATTTTGTTGGGAACGTCGCCCGCGGAGCCGCATATAAGCCGAGCCTCACTATCCGGACACAAGCTATGGATCGGAAGGATATGCAAAGGCTCAAGGACGCTGGACTCGACTGCATGAGCATCCAGATGGAAGTATGGGATCCTGAGTTGTTTGCCGAGGTACTTCCCGGGAAGGCAAAACA
>JAUSEJ010000585.1 GCA_030650265.1 Dehalococcoidia bacterium
AGATGGGCGCCACTGCCTTCATATCGTCGATGGTATAACCGCCGTCCGTGAATTCGTCGCCGCTGATCCTGATTCCCACGGTGTAGTCCCTGCCTACGGCCTCCCTCACCGCCTTGATAGTTTCCAACCCGAATCGCGCCCGATTCTCCCAACTGCCGCCCCAGCGATCGTCACGATGGTTTGTTAGTGGAGACAGAAACTGTTGTACGAGGTAGCCGTGAGCGAAGTGGATCTCCACGCCATCCAGCCCTGCATCGCGTGACCTGGCCGCCGCTGCGGCGTAGGCGCCGATAAGTTCCCAGATCTCTTCTTCGTTCACGATATGGGGCGTCTCGTAGTCGGGCCGCACCATAGTTTGCGAAGGTGCCCAGATAGGACGGCCATTGGCATTCGCGTGCCCCTGTCTGCCGGCATGCCATAATTGAAGGGTGACCTTGGCGCCGTGGCGGTGAAGCACGTCAACGGCCTGCCTAAAGCGAGGTACAAACGCTTCGTTGTGAAACACAACTGGCGCATCGCCATGGGACTGGTGAACCGAATAGGCTTGCGTGCCGATAAGGCCGACCCCACCTTTGGCCTTGGCCTCCCAATAGGCAATCTGGCGCGGCCCAGGAAGCCCGTCCAATTCTGCAAGGCGAGAGATGTGAGCGGTGCTCACGATCCGGTTCGGCACCGTCATCGTTCCAACCTTCAAAGGAGTGAATAGGTGCTTGAATTGGAATGCCAAGGTAGTCCCCTTTGCTTATTTGGCGTCTGTCGCCGATTGCGTCGCTTTCAGCGATGCAATGAACCTGGCAAGCCAGTTCGCGTCTTCGGGAATGGCATCGGCGATCCATTTGCCCAGATCTCCCGCCAGCTCAATCATCCCGATTTCTCCCGAGTAGAGAGCATCAGCGCAGTCCAAAGGACAGAGCAGGAGCTTGTCAAATGTCTTGTAGAAGTCCGTCTCCATACAGGCTTGATGGTTGGCGAGGCCTGCATCCAGATAAAACTCGGTCGGAGCGATCTTGGATGGACTGGACGGGTCGTCGCCGTAAGTCGAACCCGTTCCCAACCAGATGGCATGGAAATGCGGGAAAATCCCGTGGTGGATCATCCAGCGAACACCTTCGAC
>JAUSEJ010000600.1 GCA_030650265.1 Dehalococcoidia bacterium
TGGAAATGAGGCCGGTGATCTGTTCCACTGTCTTGCCGCCCCAGCCATATGAGCCGATAATGGAGGCGAATTTCACCTTTGGCCTCAAGGCATTGGCAAGAAAGGCGGCTGAAACGGCGAGGGGATGAGCGCCGCCGAGAACCGTTGGCGAGCCGATGACGATCGTGGCGGCGTCGACGAGCGCTTCTGCCAGCTTGCCGAGATCGGCCCCGGTGAGGTTTATCTTCTCAACTCTCACTCCCTGGTCGACCAGCGTCTCGGTGAGGCAATCTACCATCGCCAGAGTGCTTCCGTGCATCGATACAAAGGGCAATACGACGGTGTTGCTCACGTTGTCGGACACCCAGTCGCGGTGGCATTCGAGGACAGCAGCGATATCGTCGCGGATTACACCATGAGTCGGGGCAATGAGGTCGAGGGACAGGCCTTGGACCTTATCCAGATTCTTGCGAATAGTCGGCCTAAACGGCATCATGATTTCCGCAAAATACCTCTTTGTCGCCTCGTACACTCTCCCTTCTTCCTCCCCCGCGTATAGCTTCGAGGTGGCAATGTGCGAGCCGAAGAAATCGCCGCTGAAAAGGATTCTGTCTTCGGGGACATAGGTGCCCATGGTTTCCGGCCAATGAACCAGGGGGGTGAAGATGAACTGGAGGTGCTTGTCACCTAACGATATTGTCTCCCCGTCTTCGACGGTGATGAACCTGCCTTCATCGACGTGTAGCAGATCGATGAGAAACCGCTTGCAGATTTGATTGGTCACGATTTTTGTCTCAGGATGTCTAGCCAGAACTTGAGGCAGAGAGCCGCTGTGATCTTGCTCGGCGTGATTGACCACGACGAAATCGAGATTACCGATGCCGAGGTCGTCGAGCCGATCAAAGAGAACGGCGGTCATCGTCGGGTCAACGGTGTCGATGAGGGCGGTCTTCTCGCTTCCCCGCACCAGATAGGCGTTGTAGCTGGTGCCATCCGGCAGCGGTATGAGGCTGTCAAATAGCCTTCTGTCCCAGTCTACGGCGCCAACCCAGAAGATGCCGTCTCTTATCATCCTTGCCTTCATGCCGATATCCTCCTGCCGATTCAAGATGCACAATTCCCATGCTAATAGTGTAACCTAGAGCGGCAACTGGCGCAAGCAATTGTCAGGTCGAAAGCGAGCTTGATGATTCGTCCTTCTGCGTGGTATATTAGGATTGCCGTCGCCGAGGAGCGTGGCGAGTCCGTAGCCGAAGAGGATGATGGGGCGCTCACAGCCGTTATCAAGGTAGCGGCTTAGAAGTCAGACAGCTTGGTAGGAGAGTCTGGTCGATATGCGATTCAAGCCAAACGAGATCCAGATACCGAAGAAGTACTTTTGCTCCTGCTCGGCTATTTCTTGGTTCACGGCGGGATATAATGATCGGTTGAACGACCGAAAGGGTCCGGAGGAGAAGGATCTTCGAA
>JAUSEJ010000601.1 GCA_030650265.1 Dehalococcoidia bacterium
GTTAGAACGCAAACGACGGTCTTGCCCGAGAAGTCCTTACCGCCGCGGGCCAGCTTGAGGAGTCCGGCCAAGCCAGCGGCAGAGGCCGGCTCGACAAAGAGACCCTCGCCCCTACTCAACATGAGGTAGGCCTCGATGATCGATTCGTCGGTGACGCTGTCGATCGATCCGCCTGATTCATCCCTCGCCGCTTCTGCCCCACGCCAGCTCGCCGGGTTACCGATGCGGATGGCGGTAGCTATGGTCGTAGGCTTTGCAACTGGCTGCCCCAGCACAATTGCAGCGGCGCCTTCCGCTTCGAATCCCATCATGCGAGGCAACTTGGCGATCCTCCCGGATCGGCTGTACTCGACAAATCCCTTCCAATAGGCAGTGATATTGCCGGCGTTGCCAACTGGAATGAAAAGGAAGTCCGGGGCCTCCCCCAGTTCGTCCACGAGTTCAAAGGCAGCAGTCTTCTGCCCTTCCAGACGATAGGGATTAAGCGAATTGACGAGGGTAATGGGGTGCCTATTGACGATGGTCAGAACCATCTGTAGCGCCTGATCGAAGTTACCCTCGATGGCCAGCACCGTGGCTCCATGCATCAAGGCCTGTGTCAGTTTGCCCAAAGCCACATATCCGCTTGGCACCACAACCGCGGCCACCAGTCCACAATGGGCGGCATAGGCCGCCGCGGAGGCGCTGGTATTGCCGGTCGAAGCGCACATAATGGTTTTGCTGCCTGCCTCGAGGGCCTTCGCCACGGCCAAGACCATTCCCCGATCTTTGAAGGAGCCGGTAGGATTGCAGCCTTCCAGCTTGAAGAAAACCCGTTCGCAACCTATCTTCCTGGCGATGGTCGTTGACTGAATCAGCGGCGTATCGCCTTCGCCCATGGTGATGAGGGGCGTGCCCGGACCAATAGGCAGAAAACTCTTGTACTTCTGAAGCAAACCCGTGCGCATACTACTGCACCTGTCCTTTTAACTTTGCGATCCGCTCTTTGAAATCGTTGGCCTGAAACTCAAGCTCACTAATCTGCCGCCGCGTGTGGCGTTCCTCTAGTTCCTCAACAGCAATGAGGTTGTTGTCCACGCGGGATATGTGTTCCAAAAGCAGGAGCCGTAGCTCTCTGAGGTCTTCCGCGGTCACCTGGCGGCGATCCTCAACCTGTCTTAACTCCCGTACCTGCTCGTCGAGACGGCCGGTGTGCATATCCACCAGAGGGATAGTATTCGCAATCTGTTTTTCCAACCGCTGCTGCTCCAACCTAACAACCTGGAGCCGCTCAGCGAGGTCCAGCCTCAGTTGCTCTTCAGCCAGCACCGCGGCAGTTTGCTCATCAATCTGCCTCAAATTATTCGTCACGATCTGCAATCGCGACATTAATAATTCGTCCTGTCCCCGCAAGTTGTCCAACTGTCTATTGACGCCCTCAATTGCACTTTCATTGCGCCTGCCTTGATCGACGGCGATCTGAGAGCGGGCATTCAGGGTCTCAGAATGTTGCTGAAAGGCGTCGAAATTCTTGGCTAGAAGCCCCAGCGTTTCGTCGTGGCGCCGGACCGAATCACTCAGCGCCTGGGCTCTTCCCAGAAGTGGCTCGAATTCCTTATATGTGCCGTCCAAACGAAGCCAAATGTCATTTATTGCCTGCTTGTTCCGCTCTATCTCCACCTGTTGTCCTCTGTGGTCCTTCTCCGTTTCCTGCATTGACTGGGTGAAGGAGGATTGCATACGAGCCAGGTTCTCTCGCAACTGTCTGGCGATCTCATCCAACGCGGTCACTCGGCTGAGCTGGTTCCTTGCAGCGGCGAGATCCTCATGGATAGCCCGGATCTGACCGGCCTGCTCCTTGGCCAGATTGACCAGTTGATCCAGTTGATATTGGGCCCTCCCGAGCGCGGCCTTGGTCTGATGCTGCTCTTCCTCCAGCCAGCCCAACAGCCCTGAGGCCCGCGTTGTATCGGCGCTCTCCACCAAAGACTCTCCTCTCGATTATGGCAGAGGGGAAGGAGATCGTTTCCACCCCTCGACCCTCGACCCTCTCAGATCTGCCTCTCTACCCTCACGAAGTTTCCAATCTCCTTGACGATAGATAGCTCACGAAGTGCTTGTAGTGCCTTCTGCATGCCCGCTTCACGCGCGAGATGCGTCATTATGACGATCTCCGCCGTCTGCGCTATGGCGTCGGCTTCCTTTTGGATACAATAGGCGATGCTTATATTGTTGTCACCGAGTGTGCTGGCGATCTGCGCGAGCACGCCGGCCCGATCATTCACGTTTAGGCGGAGATAATAGCATGTTTCGACAGCAGACATCGGCCGAATTGGCATGTCACCAGACGTCCTCACGCGCAATCGATTGCCAACCCCGGCGGCAATATTGCTAGCCACCTCGATCACATCGGCCACAATCGCCGAACTCGTCGGCAACGCCCCGGCTCCCTGCCCATAAAAGAGGACCTTTCCGACGAGGTCTCCTTCGACATGGATCGCATTGAACACACCGTCGACCTTGGCGAGCATGAGGTCTTCCGGCAAAAAAGTCGGATGAATTCTCGCCTCTATGGCGCCATCAACCTCTTTGGCGATAGCCACAAGCTTTATGGTGTAGCCGAGTTCCTTGGCATAGCGAAAATCCCTTGCCGTCAGCTTGGTAATGCCCTCACAATAAAGGTCCGAGGGTCGCACTGTTTGACCAAAGGCTAGCGTGGCGAGAATAGAGAGTTTGTAGGCCGCATCATAACCTTCCACGTCATTGGTAGGATCGGCCTCAGCATAGCCTAGCGCCTTAGCCTCTTCCAGCGCCACGGCGAAGTCGAGGTTCTCCTTGGCCATCCTGGTAAGTATGTAGTTCGTTGTTCCATTGATGATAGCATGAACTGCAGTGATCTTGTTGGCGGTCAAATCGTGCTTGAACGGAGCAATAATGGGAATACCGCCACCAACGCTCGCCTCATAAAGAATATCTACCGCTTTCTCCTTGGCCAGTACGAGGAGTTCGGGTCCATGCTTGGCCATAACTTCCTTATTGGCAGTGACAACGTGTTTACCCTTACGCAAAGCCTCCATGACGTAGGAGTGGGCCGGTGTTTCACCCCCGATCACCTCAATGACGATGTCGATCTCCGGGTCGTCAAGTATATCCCGGGCGTCGGTAGTAAGAAGACTCGCTTGAACCTGTACCGACCTCTGCTTATTCAGGTCTCTCACAAGAATCTTCTTTATAACAAGCGGATAGCCAATTTGCGAGGCCATGGCAGCGGATTTCTGAGGTAGTATGCTGGCCACCCCACCGCCGACCACCCCAAGCCCCATCAGCCCGATATTTATGCTACTCCTTTGCTTCACTTTGGCTCCTTTCAGCCAAGGGTACACACGAAGAATACGGAGATGTCCTTGTTCGAATGATAGCTGTCATTGAATCCGCAGAACGCAAACCCGGATTTCTGGAAGAAATTGATGGCCGGGTAGTTTCTGGTATCCGTCTCGACGGCAAGGGCCCGCATCCGCCGCACTCTCGACCACCTCTTGGCCTCCTGAATCAAGGCGGTGCCAGAACCTAGTCGACGTCTTTTTCGACTCACTGCCAGGTGTTCCACCCTGCCCACATTGCGGCTGCGATCAACATCCATATGCAGGTATCCGGTGAGTTCACCATCTTCTTCCACAGCAATTAACAAATCCCTGTTCTGCCAGTTCTCCAGCCAATTGTTATCCCGCCTGGGATCAACTTTGATCGCACGAGGCAGGTGAATTGCCCGAAATGTGGTGCTGACCTCGTCGCCAACGATCTTCTGATCCATCTGCCAAACGCAGTCAGTGGAAAACGAAGAATCGAACTCTTCGAT
>JAUSEJ010000563.1 GCA_030650265.1 Dehalococcoidia bacterium
TTGACGCGAACTTTTTGCATCCGGCACTACAACACAGGCACTCAGCCCAAAGCTTAGCCTTTCGTCCTTATAGGTCCTATTGTTTAGCTGGTGATCGCTATTATACCACTCTAGTAGGCTATTTGTCTAGCGGAATTGCGGTGAAGCTGCGCTATTGCCACGAGACTTCTCATACCTGAGCCGGCACTCAGTCCGAGAAGGCGATCTGCGTTTCTTCGTCTGCGCCGGTATCAACATGGAGGGGACTGACCTTGTTCCCGACGGGATCAAACAGAATACGCACCTGTGGCCGATAGATGTTCTTGCTATTGACCGCCGCCACGATACCCCTGTACCCCTGAAATTCGCCGGCCGTAAAAACCACATCCGAGCCGACCGGATAGAGCGGACAACGAGATCTAAACCTCGGGCGGAAATCAGGGCCAATTTGTAAAGTATTTACCATTGACCTATTGCCAGTAGGTTGTTATTATTATCGGGTAAGACTAGAAAGACTTGAGCCTTCTTGCGTATATTGGCGCATCGTTCGGATCTGTTCGGGTTGAGAGGGAGTTGAGGCGGGATGATAGAACCGGTAGGTACATCGGCATCGAGGTTCCAGGAATTCGTGGCGAACGTTCCGGCTATTATATGTGAACTGTCTCCGGACGGCACGACTCTGTTTGTGAATGAGACGGTAACCGCCATTACCGGCTATCGACCGGACGAGTTGCTAGGCAGGAAATGGTGGGACGACTTGTGTGATGAAGAACAACTCCGGCGAGTCAAAGACCTGTATGAGCGCTTTCAACAGGGCGACGCCTCCGATGGCGAGGTGGTGATTACGGCGAAAGACGGCGCTCACAAGGCCCTGCGCTGGCGATCCGCCAATCGCTACCTCTCGGACGGAAACCCGCAAGGCGTCGTGCATTTCGGCGTGGAGGTATTGGAGCGCCGCACCTTAGCCGAAGAAAACGCCCGCCTCGTCCAGTTGCAGGCTATCCTCGGCGAAATGCTGGAAATCTCCCTGAGGCAGATCAGCCTTGAAGAGCAGATGGATTTGATCCTGAAGTCAGTAGTGGCGATACCCTGGCTGGCGCTGGAAGCGAAAGGCGCAATCTTCCTCGTCGATGACTCCGCAGAGACATTGACCATGAAAGGCCATTTAGGGCTGAGCGATTCTCTTCTGACAAATTGCGCGACAATTCCTTTCGGTCGGTGCCTCTGTGGTCGGGCGGCAATGTCAAGAGAGGTGTTGTACGCTCCTACAGTTGACGATCGCCACGATACGAGACCGGAAGGCATGTCCGGTCACGGCCATTATTGCCTGCCGATCATTTCCAGTGGCAAGCTTATCGGCGTCATGAATCTCTACTTGAGAGAAGGTCATCGCTACGACGAGCGGGAGGTTGATTTTCTCAATACGGTGACTGACGTGCTGGCCAACATCGCCGAACGCAAGTTGGCGGAGGATAGGCTGCAACAGACCCTCGACGAGCTAGAGTTACGGATTGGCGACCGCACTAGGGAGTTGGTGACAGCCAACAGTGCCCTGCTTCAGGAGATCGCCGAACGAAAGCGGGTGGAGGAGACGCTGAGGGAAAGCGAGCAGCGGTATCGTACGCTATTTGTCCTGGCCGGCGATGCTCTCCTCACCGTCCTGCCGGCGCCAGGCGGGATCGTCGATGCAAACGAAGCAGCCACAAGACTTCTCGGCTACTCCCTGGAAGAACTCAAACAGCTCACCCGCCTGGAGATCGTTGCACCCGAGGCTCTCGCCGAAAACGAACGCCGTTGGGCCGCCCAAGTCGCGGAGAAGGGCCAGTTCTTGTTGGAGACTATCTGGGTCCGCAAAGACGGCACACGCGTCGCCGTGGAGGTCGGCGGACAACCTTTTGCCCTAAACGGCCAGACCCATTTTCAATTGATCGCCCGTGACATGACAGAGCGAAAGCAGGCTGAAGAGGAGTTGAGGCGCGTGCAGCGCCTGGAGATGGCCGGCCGGATCGCCGGCCAAGTGGCGCACGACTTCAACAATCTGCTTTCCCCCCTAACCGCCTATCCGAAGCTAATTAAGCTTAATTTGCCAAAAGGTCATCACGCCATCGCTCTTTGCGATTCAATGGTCGAATCAGCCCCGCAGATGGCCGACATCAACGACGATTTGCTGACGCTGGCCCGGAGAGGCCGTCTCGGTCAGGAGCCTACCGACCTGAACAAACTGGTCAAACAAGTGATCTCTCATATCCTTCCTAAACCCGAAACTCTGACGATCCGGCTTAGTCTGGCGCCGGATCTACTGCCTATCGGTGGTTCGCCAGCGCAACTGCTACGGGTGATCGCCAATTTATGTGCCAACGCCCGGGAAGCGATGCACGACGACGGTCAACTAGAGGTGAGAACCGGCAATATCCGCGCCGACAAGGTATTCGGGTCATTCAACCGCATCGAGACCGGCGAGTACGTGATGGTCCAGGTAAGCGATACGGGCAGTGGCATACCGGAAGAGATCAGGAGCAAGATATTTGACCCGTTCTTCACGACAAAGCACACTGACCGGAAGCGGGGATCGGGGCTTGGACTGAGCGTCGTTCAGGTAATCGTACAAGACCATTTAGGCCACGTCGACGTAGAAAGCCGGGTCGGGACGGGAACGACTTTCAGTGTTTACCTACCCGTCCATCGTGTTGCCATTATTGATAGCCCGACAATGGACGTAACGGGGGGAGCCGAGACAATTCTGGTGGTCGACGATGACGACCTGCAGCGCGACGTTTCCGGTCTGCTCCTGCAGAATCTGGGGTATCAGATTCAAGCCGTTGGCGGCCGCGAAGAAGCACTGGCGTATTTGAAGAAGCATCCGGTTGATGTTCTGATGTTAGATATGTCGATGCCGGGAATGGATGGCGCCGAAACCTACAGGCGGGCGCTGGAAATTCGGCCAGGGCAAAAGGCCATCGCCGTCTCCGGCTACGCCGAAACTGACCGTGTCCAGCAGGCACTGGCCCTGGGCGTCAGCGTGTACTTGCGCAAACCCGTGACTTTGCAGAAACTAGCCCATGCACTGCGACAGGCCCTGGACCGCACGGAATAGTAGAAGCAACCAATCACGGCCGGGCTTCCAAGTGGTGCCACTTAAATCGATTGGCTTTGTTGCCTTCGCCGAAGTCACCGATCCCATCGGGTCGCCACCAACGATCAAAGGGTGAGGGCCCAAGTCTTTCTTTCACAGGAGAACAACATGGCAAGGGAGAAAACATCACCGGACATGCGTGACCTGCTAGCCGCCGCCGTGGCCGGCATTGCCTGCCAGAAGAAGATGGCCTTCGGCTACCCGGTCTACTTCGTCAACGACAACATGTTCACCGGCCTTCACGGGAACAACATCTTCCTCCGGCTGTCCGAGCAAGACCGCGAGACCATTCTCAGCGCCTTCGAAGGGGCGTCCCCGTTCGCTCCTAATCCTGGCATGACAATGAAGGAGTACGTCGTGGTCCCGGACTCGCTTTACAACAACCCGGAAGTCTTCAACGACTGGCTCGAACGCTCTTTCGCATACATGGCATCCCTGCCCCCGAAGAAGGCCAAGAGCAAGAAGAAAGCCTGAGTCCGATTCCCGGTCAGGACAGCAAAAGCAACCGTGGAGGTCGTCGTCATGGCACGCCGCTCATTCGCGAGTAGCCTTCCCAGGCGGCCGCGACTCAGCGCTTGCTGCGCCGCTTAAAGAAGCGCTGCACTGCAACCGAGCGCCCTCACCTCCTACCGCCTCAATTATGAACCGCCTTCAAAAACCGGCAAGCCCGCAGGGTAACCCACTTGCCAGGCTGACCCTGTCTCTCGATATCCACCCAGGTCTTGCCGTTGTAGGCATACTCGTTCTTCCAGCAACCCTGGCCGTCCTGCTTCGAGAGCAACCACGCGATCGCGTTCTGCAAG
>JAUSEJ010000607.1 GCA_030650265.1 Dehalococcoidia bacterium
ACTCATGATTGTGGGCAAGCTGACGCTGATCATGCCTGAATCCAGGGTCGCCATGAGGATTCCGACGCAGGCGGTGCCTAGAGCCCACCATTTGTGGTTCGGGCCGTGCATGGCAGATGAAATCCGTTTGAACATGAACATCCTCGCCTTTTTTCAGCGTGTGCCGCCGTGACTCGGGCCTCGTCATAATATAGGGGAATGTCACGTACACGTCAAGTTTGCCATCTGGCCATTTGGCGGCCACACTTCTGGCCTGGCTAATACGAAGATCCAGCAACTCCGACGCGATCATAGCCGTAGGGCATTTCACTATCTTTAGAATTGTGCTATATTGGATCCCGATAAGAGCGTGATAGGTTGAGCTGGATGTATGGCAAACATTGACCCGGGCACAACAAAACTGAGTGAGAGCGAGTTAGCCGCGGAGAAGTTACTACGCAATTATCGCATTCAGGCGGCTCTGGGCGCGATTCTTCGTATTTCCTTGGTGGACAGTCCACTCGATGAGCAATTGGGCCGCATTCTCGATCAGATAATCTCCACCCCCTGGCTCACGTTGCAATCGAAAGGCTGTATCTTTTTGGTCGGGTCCGACCCTTTGATGTTGGTGATGGCAGTTCAACACGGGCTGGGTGAGGAACAGAAGGCCACCTGTAAATTTGTTCCATTCGGCCTCTGCTATTGCGGCCGGGCCGCCGCCACGCGCCAGTTGTGGTTTTCCGCACAAATAGACCAGTATCACGATCTCACTTTTGCGAATATGAGCCCTCACGGTCATCTGTGTGTTCCCATCCTGTCTACCGGTAGGGTCCTTGGCGTGCTAAACCTGTACGTTAAGGATGGCCACCACCGTGATGAAAGGGAAGAGGAATTCCTCAAAGCGGTAGCCGATGTGCTAGCAGGCATTATCGAGCGTAGGCGAGCGGAAGAGGAGGCGCAGGCAGCGCGCCGCGACTTGGAGAGACGGGTCGATGAACGAACCTCGCAGTTGGCCAGAGTCAACGAGGAACTACTGGCAGAGGTTATCCAGCGGGAGAAAGCCGAGGAGAGTTTCCGGCTCAGTGCGCTGAAGCTACAACGTATTTTGGAGGAAACGATCCAGGCGATGGCTCTGACGCTCGAGACGAGGGACCCGTACACGGCTGGCCATCAGCGGCGGGTTGCGCAACTGGCCTGTGCCATTGCCCGGCGGATGGGCCTGGCAGAGGCTCGAATCACCGGCCTGCGACTGGCCTCGACTATTCATGACCTCGGGAAAATACACGTTCCCGCGGAAATACTGACAAAACCAGGTCGTCTTAGCCAGATTGAATTCGACATAGTCAAAACTCACGCCCAATTGGGGTTCGACATTCTGAGCACCATCGATTTCCCCTGGCCGATCGCCTTGATAGTGGCTCAGCACCACGAGAAGATGGACGGCTCGGGTTATCCCAAAGGACTGACGGGGGAAAACATCCTCCTAGAAGCAAGAATTCTCGTGGTGGCCGACGTGGTGGAGGCGATGGCTTCCCACCGGCCATACCGGCCGGCTCTGGGATTGAGCGACGCTTTGGCTGAGATCGCCAAGAACAAGGGCAAGCTCTACGACCCCGAAGTAGCTGACACTTGCCTGATTCTGTTTGAAACCGGCGCTTTCAGTTTCGAATAACAAATGGCAGGAGCGGATGACCGTGCTCTGCCTCTTGCTGCGGCATTGGGGGCTATTGCCAACCGTCTCGCATGTCTGTATAATGGGACCATCCAGCGCCCCGAGGAGTGAAAAACAACTTGGAACTCGAGGCCCAGATCGCCGCGATCCGGCAAGAGACGCCATCGGTGAAATCATTTGTGCTAGATCTGCAAGGGCAGCAAATGCCTTTTGTGCCGGGGCAGTATATCGACCTTGTCATAGAAACCGACTATGACTCCCTCATCGGCGGGTTCTCTATCACCTCCTCTCCTCTTAGAAAAGACAGCCTTGAGTTGGCAGTGGAGTTTCGACCGGATAGGCCAATGGCGGCCTATCTTCACGACAAGGCACAAGTCGGTGACGAGGTTTTGGTGCTGGGAGCTTCCGGCGAATTCGTCTACCGCCCCGAGATGGGCAACTCGCTGGTGCTTATCGCCGGCGGCATCGGGATCACTCCCTTTGTGAGCATGGTCCGATTTGTGGACGAGGCACAACTCGATACGCGGGTTTCTTTGCTTTATAGCGCCCGCACGCCCGCTGATCTGGTGTTTCTTGATGAGCTTAGGTCAATCGCGACCCGAAATCCGCGGATTGATTGTCTCTTTACCGTCACACGTCCGACCG
>JAUSEJ010000623.1 GCA_030650265.1 Dehalococcoidia bacterium
CGGACCCGTGAGGTGCTCGAGATCCCCGTCCTGCCCGTGCGCGTGATCGAGCACCGGTTCATCGCGCGAGAGTGCCCCCTGTGTCGGAAGCGCTTTGTCCCCACGAAGAAGGTGCTGGAGGGCGTGGTCGTGGGCAAGCAGCGGCTGGGCATCACGGTGATGAGCCTGATCGCGACGCTGCGGGAAGAGGGACGCCTGCCCTTCGAGGAGATCCAGTGGTATCTGGAGACGCTCCACCAGTTGCACCTGAGTCTGGGGGAACTGGTGGAGATAGTCCACCGGACGGCGGCCCGAGCCAAACAGGCCGTAGAGCAGATTCGAGACCAGATTCGGGCCAGCCCGGTGGTGCATGCGGATGAAACCGGCTGGCGGCAGAACGGGAAGAACGGCTACGTGTGGACCTTCAGCACAGCCACTGCACGATACTTCCTCCGGCGGGGACGGAACAAGGAGGTTGTGGACGAAGTCCTGTCTGAGTTGTTCAGCGGGGTGCTTGTCAGCGATTTCTATGCTGCCTACAATCACTATTCCGGGGAGCATCAGCGCTGCTGGGCGCACCTACTTCGGGAAATCCATGCCCTCCAAGAGGTATATCGGGACGATGCCGGGCTGAGGGCCTGGGCCGAGGCCGTACACAGACTCTATAGCGAAGCGAAAGACTTTGCTATTCCGGAAGAGAAGGCCCGTCAGTGCAAGCGGCTGGAGATGGAAGGACGATTGCACGAGGTCTCCGGCCCATTTGTCGATGACCCCCTGGCCGTGCAGGCTAAGCTCTGTCGGCGCATCCATAAATTCATCAAGGAGCTCTTCGTGTTTGTCGAGTATCCCGATGTGCCCTCAGACAACAACGCCGCCGAAAGAAGTTTGAGACATCTAGTAATCAGCCGCAAGATCAGCGGTGGCACGAGAGGCAGCAAAGGGACGGACAGCAAAATGATCCTGTCCTCCCTCTTTGGCACCTGGCGCGCTCAAGGGCTCAACCCATTGATACAGTGCCACCAACTTCTCGGGGATCTCCAATAAATCCCCTGCATTCTGAACTCTTACGACTTGCCCTGTAAATTGCCAGTCTGTCTGGAGGCTGCCAGTGCTAAGTCTGGTGCCTCTGAAAGGGTAGTAGCTGTGCCCGTGCTCGTCACTACCCCCGAACTCGCGTTCAGCGTCACGCTTGTCCCGCCCAAGTGGTCGGAGACTATGTAGTAGAGGGCGCCGTTCCCCCCGCCAGAAGGAATCCGCCTCATGGCGATCCTTCAACTGAAGGACTGGCTGCCGGCGAAGTCCTTCCGTCGAAGGACCGGACTGGCTCGCTCGTTACGTTGCTGTAGGTGTTGTTCTGGACGCCAGCGATGGTCCACACGATATGGGACTTGGTGGTCGAGTAGGTATAGCTGTTGGTGAAGTAGTTGGTGGCCATCAATGTCATGCTCCCCGTCGGGCTGTAGGCAAAGGTCCGGGTAATGATCGGGTGCGAGGCTAGCGGCGTCCAGGCCATCGAACTACCAGCCACTGAGTGGGATTGTACCTTACGGCCTGGTGCTTGTCAACGCTCGTTCTAGAAAGTAGAATCGTAAATGTCCACCTATCGTTCGATTCTGGCGGGCTCCATTCCCTGCCGAGAAGGCGGGCTCCAGAGGATGGTGCCATTGTGGTCATGGGCGTGCAGACGATCGAGGGCTGCGGCGTGGCTATTGGTCGCATAGCAGTAGGCGCAGCCAAAGGCGCAGGTGTCGTAGGCGCCGATGTCCGTAGCCTGGACGCAGCCGCAATCGCGCCTGGTCGGGACGTTTTTCAGGCGCAGTTCCAGTTCGGGACGCAGCCTGGCGATGATGTCCCCGTCGATGCAGTGGGCCTTTTCGATGCCGTCGGCGGCTAGCGCCTTATCGGAGCACGAGTAGAGCGCGATGTCCCGGCTGCGGGCGATGTCTCTGAGTTGGTCAACAAGTCGACGCCGCTCCTCCGAGGAGGGTCGCCGGAAGGGACCGTGCTCGTGCTCCAGGCGCTTCAGGTTGCGCTCGGTCTTACCATAGAAGTCCACGAAAGAAAAGTAGCAGCGTCGCGTATAGCCTTCGAGCTGACGGCTGATATAGTCGAAACGATCGAGATGATGGGATTCGGGAGTCAGGTCGCCCAGCACGATGGGGTCGTAGCGCCAGAGAACTAGCTCCGGCGTCATGGTTTCAGCCAACTGGCGAAAGATGCGAATGGCATCGTCCACCGGTGGGCTATGGCTCTCGAGGGCCCGGGGATAGCCGTTGATGGTGAAATGGAAGTAGAAGCGGTAGCCTTCCTGGCGGAGTGATTCCAGCGCAGGGAGCAAAGGAGCAGGGTTCCGTGTCCAGAAGACGATGGCAAGGCAGTCCTCCGGCAGGAGCGACACACGGTAGACCTGTCCGCCGAAGGGGTTCCGCCAGTGGCAGAAGCCGGCGCGAAGACGGCCGAGAAGCCATTTGGAATAGAAGGCCGGTATATCCGTTCGGCGGCTGGCGCTAATGACCTTCATGGATTGCCGCTTCCAGTCGTCCCCTCCTGCAGGGGCGTCCTTCGGCTGAAGGACGCCCCTACGATCGCATCGCTGATCGCCTCAACGATCTGATCGAGGGCCGATCCAAGGTCTTGGGAAGTATCGACCGTGAGATGGTCCCGTCGAATTGGCTCGGCAGTCCTTTCCATCTTGAGGTAGATTGCCAGGTCGGCCTCGGACCTATCCAGCTCGTCTTCCCCCAGAGCCCGCCTATCCAGCCGTTTCAGGATCGTTTCCGCCGGCGCCGTTGTCTCGACCACGAACAACTTCGCGTCACATCGTTCGGCGATGGCGTAGATAATACCTCGAAAGCGCTCGATGAGGTTGGTCGCGTCGAAGACGGTTGGCACACCCTTCCTCAGAAGATCCTCAATCAGGCGATGACTCACGGCGTAGACCCGACGACTCTCCCGCCAGGAGTAGGTTGGTAGGGGAACCAACGCCAACCGAACGGCGTCGTTGGACACAACAGCCATTGGTATCCGCTCTGCCAACCGGCGGGCAAGATAAGACTTACCCGTACCGGGAAGGCCGGACAACAGGAGAAATACCGGACGCGTCGAGAACGCTGGCAGATGCTCGACGGTGGTGTATGCCTTCTCCAAGTCGGCATCCGAAGCCCTATTCTCGTAGCTGCGGGATGCCCTCACCCTGACCATCGACTCCCGGCAAGGGAACAACGCGGAAAGGGGACAGGACTACCGATTGGCCTTTCACTGCCGAACCGGCTTCCCGTCGGCCCTGTTCCACATTATCCCATGTCTGCCCAAACGGTCCTAGGCTAACTTGCCCAGGCGACTGCCAATCGTCTCCCAATCGAGGTTCGCGACGAAGGCGTCGAGATAAGCGGCCCGGCGCGTCCCGTAGTCGACGAAGTAAGCGTGCTCGTACACATCCAGCACGACAATGGGAATAGCCGACCAGATGCCTCCCTGATTATGCACGTCACAAATGAAATTGTGGAGTTGGCCATCTTCGAGGTCATAGGCTGTTACCACCCAACCACGGGCAGAGATGCCCGCCGCTTTCAGATCGGCTTCCCATGCCTCGTAGGAACCGAAGTCGCGCTCGATTAGAGATAAAGCCTTTCCTGTTGGTCTTCCTCCCGGGCCGCCGAGGTTGTCGAAGTAGAGCTCATGAAGCTTGACGGCATCCAGAGCGAATCCTTCTTCGACCTTCAGTTCGCGGTAGGGGCTGAAAGTAGCATTGGCCGAAGCCCTGTCTACGGTCTTCAGCTCGGTTCGAA
>JAUSEJ010000569.1 GCA_030650265.1 Dehalococcoidia bacterium
ATGTCGAGGCCCATCTGGAAAGGCGTGGTTACCTTTGGAATGGTGAGCATCCCGGTGAGGCTCTATGCCGCCACCGAGAGCAAGGAGGTGTCGATGCACCTGCTTCATGGAGAGTGCAACAGCCGGCTGAAGCAGATGCGCTGGTGCCCCGTCTGCGAGAGGGAGGTCCCATGGTCGGAGGTGGTGCGGGGCTACGAGCATGCCAAGGAGCAATACGTGGTCCTGACCGACGAGGTGGCTTACGAACACTGGCATCGCATGCTCTTCGCCCGCTTCCTGGCGGAGAACAACCTGCTCATATACCTGGACCCGGACGATCCGGTGGCCGTGACCCTGGAACATCAAGAGCGGCGTGGAGGGCGCGGCGGAAAAGCTGGCTGCTGCCAAGAACTTGAAAAAACGCCTGGAACTCATTCTGGAAGGCGAAGCGCCCTACGATATCTTCGTGCGCTGGAAGCCCATCGAGAAGCAGCCCATCGGCTGGGACCCGGACCTGAACGATGGCGTGCGCCTCAATATCCGGCACTTCCTCTCTGTGCCCATGTTGGTGAGAGAGGTGTGGGCGTGCTGCGCGACAAGCCCAACATCACGTGGGACAAAGGACCGGGGCAAAGAACCCAAACGCCCCATGCGCGAATATCCCTGGTTCTGGGGTAAGGTGGACGGCACAGTGGATTTCGCGGGCGGACCGGAGTTTACGGGCGAACGCCTTTACGACTGCCACCTGCCCCTGGCAAAGGAACGTGCCCACGGGAGAAGATGAAGACATGAAGCAACAAGAGATCCTTGACCTGATCGCCAACGGTGAGAATTCTAGCGTCGAATTTAAGCTTGACGATATTCGGCCCGAACAGCTCGCCAAAGAAGCCGTAGCCATGGCGAATCTGCAAGGGGGGCTGATCCTGCTTGGCGTTGACGACCATGGGAGAATCGCCGGAGTCAATCGCGAGAATCTTGAAGAATGGGTGATGGATACGGTGTTCGGCCGTTACGTCCATCCTGCGATCATTCCACATTACGAGGTGGTTCAGTTTCCGGACGGCAAGCGGGTGGTGGTTCTTGCCCTCTCCACAGGAACAGCCAAGCCTTATGTCCTTCGGCACCACAACCGTGAAGACATGTTTGTACGGGTCGGGTCCGTTACACGTTTGGCAACTCGGGAGCAGGCTCTCAGGCTGTTTGGGGCCGGTGGGCTTCTGAACGCAGAGACCCTGCCGGTTTCAGGGACATCGATGAAGCATCTGGACCGCGCCCGGCTGGAGAACTACCTCCGGGATATTCTAGGCGAGCCGGATATGCCGGAATCGGACGCGATGTGGGCAGAGCGACTGACGGGATTAGGATTTCTGACAACCGATTCGCTGGGACGGCCGGTCTGTACCATTGCCGGGCTGGTCTTGTTCGGTATTCGCCCGCGCAACTACCTGCCCCAATCCGGGTTGAGGGTCATGGTGTTTGATGTAGCGGACAAACAATATCAGGCGCTGCTGGACACCGTTCTGGATGGCCCAATGGTCGGGCGCTGGAATGTCGAAAGAGGGAATTTGAAGACATTAATCGACGATGGGCTGGTCGAAAAGTTCGTCCAGATCATCGAGCCTTTCATAACGTTAGAATCCAATGAGTTGGACAGGAGTTTTCGTCGTGAAAAGACATGATGTTATCCTCTCGAAGCCATCCGGGAAACCGTGCTGAATGCGTTGGCGCATCGCGATTGGACAAGAGCGGTAGACATCGAAGTCACCCGATATGCCGATCGTCTCGAAGTTATCAGCCCTGGAGCTCTCCCCAACTCGATGACCATCGAAAAAATGAAGGCCGGTCGTAGAACTCCGCGAAATCCTGTTATCATGGAAGTCCTTCGTGACTATGGATATGTGGACGCGCGGGGAATGGGCGTACGCACCAAGGTGATCCCCCTGACCCGACAATTCACCGGCTCCGATCCGGTTTTCGATGCGACGGACGATTATCTGAAGACAGTGATCAACGCTGGAAATGTCTCTGGAAATGTCTCTGGAAAACCAAGAATGTCCCTGAAGAACATTGAAGAAGCGGGTCTTCTCCGTGTAAATGTCCCTAAAAACAATTATCAGGACCAACTTCTCGTGCTCATTCGGGACAATCCAAAGATCACCTACGATGAACTGGCAAAGCAAACCCAGCGTAACCGCAAGATGGTCCAGCGCCAGTTGGATTCCCTCAAGAATTCCGGCTTGCTCCGACGAATAGGGCCGGCTAAGGGTGGGCACTGGGAGGTGGTTGACTCTTGGGAGTGATGGGTAGGGGCGACGCGGGGACGCAAGCGATGATGTTATCCGTTGTTTTGCACGAAAACATTTTCAATGTGAGGAAGCAGATGCGCCGGCGCCCCGTTTGCGAGAGGCAGGTCCCACGGTCGGAGGTGGTGCGGGGCTATGAGCACGCCGGGGAGCAATATGTCGTGCCGCGGTGACATGGTCTACGACGAGAAGACTCGGCGTCAA
>JAUSEJ010000570.1 GCA_030650265.1 Dehalococcoidia bacterium
CCAAAGAATTACAATGAGCAGAATGGCGTATATGCCTTCAGAAAGAATCTCATGGGCAGCGGCCCGTTCAAGGTCGTGAGCTACACTCCGGGAGTCCGTCTCGATCAAGAGGCTGTCGAGAGTCATTGGCGAGCTGTGCCAAAGTTCAAGAACATTTCGGTTCTGAGTGTCCGCGAGGAGGCGACCAAGATCGCCATGCTAAAGACCGGCGAGTTGGATATGGCTACAGTCCTTCCTGATTCGGTGTCCGGGCTCAAGAAAGCCGGGCTGCGCATATTGAGCTATGATGGAGGCACTCAGGCTTACGGCTATGTGTTGTATGATGCGAAGCACCCCGAGAAGTTCGTTCTTGGTGACGTAAGGGTGCGCAAAGCTCTGCAACTAGCGCTTGACAGCAGGGAGATAGCCTACAAGTTACTTGATGGCAACGGTGTCCCTTTTGCCCTGTCTAACGTTAACTCGAGCGCATACTTCTTCGATCCCAACGTACTCAAGCCGGACCCGTTCGACCCTGAAGGAGCGAAGAAGCTATTGGCGGAGGCAGGATATCCCAATGGCTTCTCCACCAAGATCTGGGACATGGGTGGAGGAGGCATCGTTAGCACAATAGACCTGGCCGTGTCGGGCTACTGGCGGAAAATAGGTGTCAACGCAGACTTATCGGCCGTAGATTTTGGTACTCTTCTCGCTAAGGCGAACGCGCGGAATCCCGAAACCTGGGACAGCTATTTTATATGGCTCGGCACGATGGCTCGAGACTTTGATAAGATGGCGGGCGCATACCACTCTACGAAAAACGCTAAAGGGAATACCAACGACCCAAAGCTGGATGAGTTGATTGACAAGGTTCCAGCGACTAAGGATCCCGCCGAGAGGAAGAAGATGGCACTTGAGGCCGCTGTAATTGCCAAGAATGGGTATAGTATGTTAGCGATAACGGGGGTGCACCTGAATATTGCCGTTGGCCCGAAGGTTGGAGACGTCGCACGTTACCCCGGCAACGACATTTCTAAGTACATGTTCGAGACGATAACCCACGCGAAGTAAAGAAAAAGAGGGAGGATAGTGAAGAGGGGGTAAAGGGTCCCTTCCCCCCTCTTCACTATCAACTCAGCCGGAGGGAACCCATTCTCATGATCTCGACGGAGTCGTAGTCGAGTCTGTCGACCGTTCGGGAATGGGGGTATTGTTGCGCTTACTTCAGGCCTAAGGCAAAATGAATTGCCGCGTCCAATTCGTCCATCTTCTCGGACCTCAGGCTGATGAGCAGGCTACTTAAGCAGTCCTTCGGGATAGTAGTGAGTGTGTCGAGATTAGCCACACAGGGGCGAGGCATGCCCTCTGCAAGACCCAAGGGCACTTCGGAACCGATGCGGCGGACGCGGGTGGTAACAGGCGCAACGATAACCAGAGACCGAACTGCGTAAGCCTCATCACGAGATAAGAGTAGCACGGGTCGTCGGCCGGCGGGTGACCCTAACTCTGCCCACCATCTCTCGCCACGCCTCATTCCCAAGGTTCTCCCGCTAAGACATCGCTGGCGGCTCGACGGGCTGACTCAACTTCCTCTTTTGTGTCAGGCATTAGTTCGTAAGCTCGTTTGTATTGCTCCCTCATCTCGTGCTCCCGCCGGAGGCGCAACAAGGCCTCAGCAGCCCTGCGGAAGAATTCGCTGCGACTCTCACCGCTGATCTCCCTCTCCTCTTCCACCGCGGTAAGCACTTCAACGGGGAGGCTAATAGCTATCTTCCCCGATCTTAACATGGTACCACTCCATCATACTAGTTTCATACCAGAGTATAAGCCGATATTACCTTCTCGTCAAACTGACACCCGCCGTGCGAGAAGCTTGACCGGCCTACTGGAGAAAGCGTTTCTGCGGAGAGGTCAGCCTTGCCGATCGGGGCGCCACCACCGATGGGAAGGGATCGGGGTCCTGTTCCATCGCAACCATTCCCGGCTAAAGCCTCGACGTCCGGGCATGGACGGACTGGTTCCCTCGCAACCATTCCCGGATGAAGCCTCGACGTCCGGGGGCTTGCATTCAGGAGGCCGAGGCTTTAGCCGGAAAAGCGTGACTTACCAACCATATTCGGCACTCTCAAAACAAGATGGAATCTCCGCCGCCCAAAGCTGCGTCGCTAACGCGGGTTTTCACCGCGGAGAACGCAGGCGCCCTGACCTTGAAGCAGATGAGTTCTTGACACCCATCCCCCTCCATGCTATGTTAGGACCACAGAAAAGATACAAGGAGAAGCGATAATGGATTTTGCCCTGCCTGATGAATTGCGGATGTTGAGGACGACCTTGCGCCGGTTCGTCGAACAGGAACTGATTCCACTCGAAAAGGACTATATGCACCGGGAGGAAGGGCTGCCACCGGAAATCCGCAAGGCGCTAGAACAGAAGGTGCAGGACCTCGGGCTTTGGGCCTATTCCGCCCCCGTCGAATTGGGCGGCGCCGGCCTTGGCGCCCTTGCCAACTGTGTCGTAGTGGAGGAGGTAAACAGGGCCACTGTTGGGGATGATATCTTCGGGCCAAACGTGCCCAACCTGAAGACTCTTGCTAGCCACTGCAATGCGGAGCAGAAAGAGAATTACTTATACCCTTGCGTCAAGGGCGAAAAGGAAGCTTGTTTTGCTCTTACAGAGCCGGGCGCCGGCAGCGATGCGGCCGCTATCCAAACTACCGCCGTTCGCGATGGAGACAACTACATTCTCAATGGCACAAAGACCTTCATCAGCCACGCCCAGGATGCGGACTTCGCCCTTGTCTACGCCGTGACCGACAAGGAGAAGAGAGCGAGAGGCGGGATAACCTGCTTTATTGTCGATATGGGCACGCCGGGCTTCGAAATAACCCGGATAATCGAAACAATGGGCGACGGCCGCCCCTGCGAGCTCGTCTTCAACAATTGCGTGGTGCCTGCCAAGAACGTTCTGGGCGAAGTCGGACAGGGGTTTCGCGTCGCTCAGGGCCGGCTCGGTTGGCGGCGCGTCGAGATCGCGGCCCAATGCCTTGGCGCCGCCGAAAGATGCCTGAAGATGATGGTGGACTATGCCGGCCAAAGGGTAACCTTTGGTGAGCCTCTGGCCAACCGGCAAGCTGTACAGTGGATGATCGCCGACTCGTCAATCGAGATTCACGCCACCCGCTTGATGACCTACGATGCCGCCGTTAAATGGGACGAAGGGCAAGAGATTCGGCAGGAGGCTTCAATGGTCAAGCTGTACGCCTCCGAGATGGCCTGCCGGGTGGTGGACCGGGCGATGCAGGTCCACGGTGGTCTGGGCTACACAAGGGACCTGCCCATTGAGAAGATGTACCGCAATTTGCGACTCTGGCGAATCGTGGAAGGACCCTCCGAGATCCATCGCTTCATCATCGCGAGGAACATTCTGCGAGGACTTTGGTCGGGAGAATAAGCGGTCAGTCATTCCGACAGAAATGCCTGCAGTCCTTGGCGGTCAGGCCGCTTTTTGCAAAACACTGGCTAATGGCAGGGAAAGTAGTTAGGCATGGTTAAGCGGCCTATAGAGCGTATGGTCCGTCAGCTCTACCCAAGAAATTCCGGATCTCAAACTGCGTCGCCTTTCGTTGGCCGAGAGGACGAGTTACGTCATCTCACGGCTTCCTTAACGCTGGCGATGGAGGGCCAGGGTCATACGATTCTGCTGTCGGGTCGACCTGGAGTCGGCAAGACGCGCCTGGCAAATGAAGCCCTCGCTCTGGCGAGAGAACGCGGAGTCACAATACTCCGTGGACGCTCCTTTCCTCTTCAGGCTGGTGTTGCCTATGCACCAATCCTCGATGCCTTTGGTCCTCTGATGCGGGATGTGGACTCCCCTCATCTTGCAGTTCTTGTGGAGGATCTACCTGAACTTGGGCGCCTTTTTGGTGGCCCTCTGTTTCCCCGTCCGGAACTGCTGGGCGACCCGGCGCTCGAAAAAGCCCGTCTCTTCGAGGCTGTATCCCGCCTACTTCAACGTTTGGCGCTTGAGGCACCCATAGTACTATTCTTTGATGATATTCACTGGGCCGATCCCGCGACCATCGATCTGCTGTTTCATCTGGCCCTCAACTTATTCGACCAGCGGGCCCTTTTGCTCGTTACGATTGACGAGTATTTGCTGAATTCCTCCGACAACTTGCGGGCCTTTGTGGTGTCTCTGCAGCAGGCTGGACTAGCGGAGGAGATTGTGGCTTCTCCGCTCGGATCGGATGTGATGAGCAAGCTGGTAGGAAACATTCTTGGTGCAGATGCTCCTGACGATCTGATCGCTTTTCTCAATGCTCAGGCTGGCGGACTCCCCGTATTTGCTGAGGCGGTGGTCGGCGCGCTCGTGGCCTCGGGCAATCTTGTTCGCAGTTCCAGAGGAAAGCCTGGCTGGATTTACGTCGCTTCTAACAGGCCGGTGGTTCTGCCTTCGAGCGTTCGGCGTCTCGTTCTGGAGCGTCTGGGAAGACTAGCACCCTCTGATCGCCGCATCTTTGACTTGATCGCCGTCATGGGTGATGATGCTCCTTACACTATGCTTAAAGCAGCGTCTGGTGTCGGGGAGGAAGCCCTTATTGAGAGTTTGGGGCTTCTAAGATCTGCAGGATTGGTATCCGAAACCATCGAGGAAACGGACGTCTCGTACTGCCTAACCGAGCCATTGATACGAGACATTGCATATCACGAGCTGCCAGAAGTGGCGCGGCGGAAAATGCAACTGGCCGCCGGCAAGTTGGGTAAGTTGCCGGCAGAGGGCGAGCATAATAGCCTCTCTTGCGGAAGCGGAGCTGCCATGGCGAATTCCAGCTTGGAGTTGGAGATGAGTACTGTTGGCAGCCAAATAGACTCACCTGATGACGAAGAGGAATCGCTGCCGTGGCTGTTGGAGCGGATTGGTGAGGCATGGGAACAAGTGGGGGAGAGTGAGCCAGCGGTGGCTGTTTGGAGGGAAGCTCTGACGGAGCGAGAGCGAACCGGAGATGCAACTGCCGTATCTCGCATTCATCGAAGACTGGCTTTGGCGGAATGGGATCGGGGCCACTTTGAGAGCGCAAATTCTCATTTAAGAGCCAGTCTACCATCTTCGTCTCGTCACGAACCCTTCCAAGAGTTAGTCGATTTGCACTTCACACGACAACACGTCTTAAGCCAAATCGGGCATGAAGCGGAGATGGCAGACTCGGTGGAAAAGCTAATATCGGCGTCCCGGCGGTTGGCTTTGGGGCGAACTGAAGCCGAAGCGAATCTGGTATCCCTGGTCTACAGCCTTGGCCAAGGGGACACCACGGTTGCTCGCGAGCGCGCTTTACGTGCTCTGAACCTGGGAGAACAAGCGCAAGATCCGGCGATTCGCCGGCGTGCCCATAGCGCATTGACCTTGATCGGCATGCGATTAGGTGACCACCAGTTGATTCGCTACAACGCTGAATGTGGAATGGCTGTTGCTCAACGTCCGGGAGTCCCACCGATGGATGTAATTCTTCGCGCGCGTTTGGCTCACGCCAGCTTCATGGCCGGAGCATGGGATGAGGCTCTGACGCTCAACATGGGAGCAATTGCCGCTGGTCGCAAGCTAGGACACCCTCGCTATCTGGCTTACGCGCTGGCCGGGCGGGCGATGATTCTGGCCTTGAGGGGAGAATTGGCCGAGGCGGAAGCATGTACTGCCGAAGTGAGAACAGTTTTCGGTAGCAGGCTGCCGGAGGAAAGGCAAGTTTTCGGTCTTATCGACATAGCCGAGACGGCGCTGGCCCTCGAGCAGGGACAGGTTGAGCGAGCGCTCGCCATTGCTACAGGTTTCGCCCGGCCGCCAACATCGTGGGAAGCGGCTCCTGCCGGAGTGACAGCGGCATCAAAACCGATGGCCCTGGCGCTGCTGGCCGAGGCGCAGATAGCTGCGGGAGAACCGGACGATGGACTGAAAACCGCTAGCTCTATTGCTAGATTGAGTCCAGCCGATACACCGTATCTGATGGCTCTCGCTCATCGTACGGAAGGTCTTGCTCATCTTGCCATGGGTCAACGTGATGAAGCCATGAGTTGTTTGGCTCGAGCGAATCGAGAGTTCACAGCCCTCCAGATGCCCTTTGAAGCAGCAAGATCATTGTTAGAGCAGGCCATTGCAGCAAGTATCTCGCAGCCAACTGCGGCCGCCACTGCCGGTTACTCGAGTTGGGCTGCCTTCGAGCGAATTGGCGCTCGGCGTTATGCAGACCGGGCGCGGCGGCTTCTTCGAAGCCTTGGTATCCCGCCCCCCACGTCTCGTAGGATTCGCCTCACCGGGGGGCCACTGAGTGCACGCGAGCTCGAGGTTGCGCTGCTGGTTGCCGAAGGCTTGACCAGCGCAGAGATTGCTGAACGCCTGATGGTTAGTTCACGTACGGTCAGCACTCATCTCGACCATATCTACGGCCGCCTGGGTATCGGCTCTCGCACGGCCCTTGTTCGATATGTAATTGAAGCGGGACTATTCCCGCCCAAAGACGACAATACGTAATCGGCGTTCAACTACGTATTTTTTTGAATAAGTAGTTTTTCAGATGTTGTAGGTAATCCCGTCTGCTACACTCGGGCTTGGCAATGGCATACCCGGGTCAAAGACGATCTCATGCGTCCCTTGGACTGCCTCGCTCACTTCTATGCAGGAGATATAGAATCGTTGAGCTGGCTGGAAATCCTGGCAACTGGCTAGCTGATACGATTCCCAATGAAGCGAACTGGTTGGCCAAGTTTGTCTCATCACTGGAGCCGGCCAATCGTTGGTAGTTTGTGACTAGGATATGATCTAAGCTCTGGCTTTGTTTGGCCCCTACCCTTGTCCAATAAGGAGATAGGCATGCTGTCCAAAGATGCCCGTTGGTCGCTAAGCGCAGAAGTGGTTGTTGTGGGCCTTGGGGGCGCTGGAACGGTAGCTGCGATCACTGCTCACGACCTGGGAGCGCGAGTGCTCGTGATCGAGAAGCAACCCAAGAGCACCCATTGCACCAACACCGCCATGTCGGGAGGTGTATTCATAACGGTTTCCGACGCCCAAAAAGCAATTGAATACATGGAATCCATCCACCAGTCTATTGAAGGAGGACCTCCGTGGACTGATTCCAAAGTCATCAAGGCGTGGGCCCGCTACTCGACGGAAAACGTCAAGTGGTTCGAATCCCTTGGCGCCAAGATCAGGCACTTCTCGAGCGGTGGCACGCATGAACAGGTGCCGGGCGCCGAATCCATTC
>JAUSEJ010000663.1 GCA_030650265.1 Dehalococcoidia bacterium
GCCGAATTCCTTCCCGATCGCCTCGATGACCGCGAGAGCCTTCTCCATGCCGTCGACCTGCTGTCGCTTGTGTTCAAAGTAGTGGTCCTGAAGGTCCACAGGTCCGAATGTCGTCGGGTTCCTCGTATCCAGCAGGGAATAGCGGGGGCTATAGGTTCCAATGAAGTCTTTGACCACGTTGTTCGGGAGGAGTTCCATCCTCTCTACGCCGTGACTGATTATGAACCCGTCCTGGCAGTGCATTACGGGCAGCATAACATCAGGATGCTCGGCAATCCGCATAGCTTGAAAGGCGTTATCGTAGGCCTCCTGCACATCTTCGCCGTAAACCTGGATCCAGCCTGAGTCCCTAGCTCCCATGGAGTCAGAATGGTCGCAATGAATGTTCAGTGGCCCGGAGAGCGCCCGGTTTGTGACTGCCATTGTAATGGGAAGACGAAGGCTCGAGGCAATGTATAGAACTTCCCACATGAAGGCCATTCCCGCCGAGGTTGTAGCCGTCTGAACTCGGCCTCCTGCTGCGGCCGCACCGATGCAGGCGCTCATGGCGGCGTGTTCGCTTTCGACCGCCACGAATTCGGTATCGACTTCGCCGTTGGCCACGTATTCGCTAAAGGTCTGAACTATCTCGGTCTGTGGCGTGATAGGATACGCTGCGACAACGTCGGGATTCATCTGTTTCATAGCCCGGGCAATGGCTTTGGCCCCGTCCAGAGCTATAGGCACACCCTTGATTCGACCGACAAGGGCTTCTTTGGTCTGCGTCATCGTCATCTTACATGCTCTCCTTCTAAGGCCTTGACTTCTTGAACCATCTTGATCACCTTGATAGGACACTCGACGGCGCAAATACCACAGCCTTTGCAATGGTCAAGGTCAATACCCATTACCTTGCTATTCTCGACCTCTATCGAGCCCTCTGGACAGAATACCCAGCAAATCATGCAGCTAGTGCATCTATCCATGTCGATGATTGGCCTGTCAGCTCGCCAACCACCAGTCAAGTAATCTACCGAACTGCCTCGCTCGAGGATAACCCCGCCGATTGGTAGCTCTCTCCAGTTTCTTAATGCCATCACTTCCTCCATAATTCATGTTTGAGGCCTGATGCCGCACAGCAGTCGTGGCAACCGCGAGCGAGATGGTACGTTCATATGGCGAAATGCTCGCTTTCCTGTCGTGCTTGCTTGACATCGCCCCGGGTTCGTTAACCAACCCGCGCCTCGGCGTACGCCTTCTCAAAGGCCACGACGTTGGCTTCAACAACCTCCGGTTTCAGTTTACCGGTGAATCGTTTTCGGATTTCTCGTGGAATGCTATCCCGGTCGACCACAGGGGTTGCCTTGAGTAACGCTCCCATCATAGGGGTGTTGGTGACGTTGCGATTCAGAATGTCCAGAGCGATCCTGGTAGCGTCGATGGTGAAGACGCAACCTTTGTAGTAGCCGATCTTATCGCGAAGCTCGGCGGGCGACAGGGCGGTATTCACCACGAGAAAACCGTCATCTTTTAGGCCCTCAGTGAAATCCACTATTCCGATCAGTGTGTTGTCGAGAACAAGGACCACGTCAGGTTCGGTAATCTGGCAGTGAACCGGGATCGGATGATCGCTGATTCTCGTAAAAGCGCGGATTGGTGCGCCGGAGCGTTCCGGTCCGTAGTCGGGAAAGGCCTGAAAATACTTGCCTTCCTCGAGAGCGGTATGCGCCAGCAGTTCACCCGCTGTGACGACGCCCTGTCCGGCGCGTCCGTGCCAGCGGATTTCCGTTAGTTTAGCCATTCATTCCTCCGAACGCATAGAAATTACGCAGCATATTATACCATAGCTTGTAGCGTTTTGCGTTACAAGCAGCCAATCCTTCCCAAATAAGGACGATCAGTCGTCAGCTTTCAGCGGTGGGGATTTCGCAGTCTGAACTGCAGATTCAACAGAGCCTAGGATTTCGCAGATATTCCCTTCCGAGTAAGGTCGAATGCCATAAATAAGGATTCGGATTACTGTTCCGGCAGTGCTGCCATTTTTGGTTCGTAAATGCAATAGGGCTCCTCGGCCAAATAGTCTCCGGTAGCCGCATAGGCCCTTGCCCGGCAGCCACCGCATACATTGCGATATTCGCATCTGCCACACTTGCCACCCAGTTTGCTCACATCTCGCAACTCTTGAAGATAGGGCGACGAGTAGTAGATCTCTTTGAACGGTCGTTCTCTCACGCTTCCCGCGGCAATAGGCAGAAAGCCGCAGCCAAAGACTTCGCCCACGTGTGAAACAAAGACAAAGCCATCTCCGGTCATGCAGCCGCGCGACACGGGCATACTATGATGAGGATGGCCCGCCGGTTTGCCCATAATTGCCGGCTGTACCGACGGACGCTCGACTGGTCCGGCCAACCCTTCGGCCTTGCGGCGCTGCAACTGGATACGCTTGAGGTGGGGGCCGCAGGTGGCCTGGATTTGGATCGGCTCACCCTTCCCCTGGAAGGACTGTTGGTCGTACAGCCAGTTGAGCGTTTCCTCGTACTTCATGGGATCCAGTTCGTCCATAGCAATGTCTCTCGCTCGACCGGTAGGAACGAGGAGGAAGGTATGCCAGGCCTCGGCGCCGACTTCGTGGACGATGTCTAGCATGCGTGGCAGATCGTCCACGTTGTGTCTGGTAACACTGGTGTTGATCTGGAAGGGCAAGCCGCCTCGTTTCAGATTGGCCAGACCTTGCAGCGCTGCCTCGAAGGCTCCCTGCCGGCGGGCGAAGTAGTCGTTCTTCTCGGCAGTAGGGAAGTGCAAACTGAAGGAGACCCTTTGAATTCCGGCGGTTTTGAGTTTCTCCACAGTTTCCGGCGTCAGCAGGCGCCCATCGTCTGGCGAGATCGTCATACGCAGCCCGAGGCTGGTGCCATAGGTCGCCAATTCGAAGATATCCTTGCGGGTGAGAGGCTCACCGCCGGTCAGGATGACGATCGGCTTACAGAACGAGGCTATGTTCTCCAGAAGGGCCTTGCCTTCCTCGGTTGTCAATTGCCGTGGGTCAGGCTCGGTCTGCGCCTCGGCCCGGCAGTGGATGCAGGCCAGAGGGCAGGCGCGAGTTGTTTCCCATGCGACTAGACGAGGCATGGGTAGGTCCATTCTACTTCTCCTCGATGGTTATCCGCGTGATCTGGCTCGCTGCGGTCGGCGGTTGCGCGCCAGGGTCTCTTGCGTTCAACTGCTTGAGCGCGTCCATGCCATCGGTCACCTGACCGAATACGGAGTGTACTCCGTCCAAATGCGGTTGTGGCGCATAAGTGATGAAGAACTGGCTCCCATTGGTGTTTGGGCCAGAATTGGCCATCGATAGGGTGCCTACCAGATTCTTGCGTTGGCTGAACTCGTCCGCAAATTTGTAACCAGGCCCCCCTGTTCCGTCGCCTTTGGGATCGCCGCCTTGAGCCATGAAGCCGGGTATAACCCGATGGAATGTGGTTCCATTGTAGAAGCCCTCGCGAGCGAGAAAGACGAAGTTGTTTACCGTCTTGGGAGCATCTTTGGCGAATAGTTCGGCCTTAATCTGCCCTTTATCCGTTTCGATAGTTGCTACGTAAGATTTGTTAGGGTCTATGGTTATCAGTGGTGAAGAGCTATACTCGCGACGCGCGATGCTCGCTGCCGTCGGCTCGCCTGCGGGATTCGCTAAGGTCGTCTCTCCTGCTGTGTTGTTTTGCCCCCGCAGCCAGACAATCAGAAGTATGACGACTAATAGGGCAACGGCGCCGTAGAGGATAAAGGCGAACTCCTTCCTGGCGAAGAAAGGAGTCTGCGGCTGTATCTTGGCGGTCTTCCTTGATGAACTTTTCGTGGACACATTCTTGGTGGATACCGTTCCTACTGGACGAACCGGCTTGGGAGTAGATCCCTCGTGTTTCTCAAAGTATGCTCGTCTGGCAAGCCTTCTTGCCCTTTTCGATCTGGTCATACCAGCACCACCTCTCCTCTATCCTTCGATCCCGATTTCTTCGTCGGTTAGGTAGCAGGCCGGGTCAGGGGCCCACACATCAT
>JAUSEJ010000664.1 GCA_030650265.1 Dehalococcoidia bacterium
GATCTCGTCGCTCACCAGCAGCTTGCCCCGGTAGACAATGGCCACCGAGTCCGCCACCTTTTGCACCTCGCTGAGAATATGGGAGGAGAAGAAGATGGTGCGGCCGCTCTCCGCTACCTCCTTGACGATGTGGTTGAGAAACTCGTTCCTGGCAAGCGGATCCATGCCACTGGTCGGCTCGTCGAGAATCAACACTTGCGGATCGGGACCGAGGGCAAGGGTAAGGGCCAGTTGTGCCTTCATGCCTTTCGAGAAATGCTTGACTTTGCGCCCGGTGGGAAGGCCGAAGGCCTCGATGTAGCGCTTGACCAGATCATCGTTCCAGCGAGGATAGAGGCTCTTGCAGAACGAGGCCAGTTGATGGGCGGTCATCCAACCGTACATCGTATCGGTCTCCGAAACGTACCCCACGCTCTGCCTGACCTTCAACCCTTGAGTAACCACGTCGAAGCCGCAGACGCGGGCGCCGCCGCCGGTCGGCTTCAGGAGTCCGAGGAGAACTTTGATCGTGGTGGTTTTTCCAGCGCCGTTGGGCCCGAGAAAGCCAAAGATGGAGCCCTGCGGCACTTGCAGACTCAGTTCGTTCACCGCCTTCAGTCCGCCGAAGTCCTTAGTCAAATTGGCTATCTCGATCGCTGACGACATCGTCTTCCCTCCCATAACCGTTCTTGACTTCACTCTCGAATTGTCTAATCAGTTCCCCGGGCGCCAGACCAAGAGTTTTGGCGTCCCGGATCAGACTGCGTATTTCCCCGGCGAACTTCGCCAATTGATCCACCCGGGTGGTCTCAACCATAGTGGCCGACACGAAGCTGCCCTTTCCCGAAAAGGTTTCGATCACACCCTCCCTTTCCAGGTCCCGGTAGGCTTTGGCCACCGTGTTGGGGTTTATCAGCAGATCGGTCGCCAATTGCTTGACGGTGGGAAGCTGATCGCTGGCCGCCACCTCGCCGAGGGCGACCGCCCGCTTGACCTGCTCGATAATCTGGAGGTAGATCGGCACCCCTGAGCTGTAGTCGATGCGAAACCAGATTGTCGTGTCTCCTTATGCTATCGTGCTATTACACTAGTATAATATAACTGTTCTGGGAGTTTGTCAAGAGGTTTCTTGAGGAATCTGAGGACGAGATTTCACGCAAAGGCGCAAAGGCGCAAAGAATGTGGGGTTCTGGTCGTTTGTGCGAGCGCTGAGCGTCCTGGTTGTGTTTGGAATAGCATATACTCTTTACATCCGAGCCTTTCGCATAATACCTGTCATTCTGAGTCCTTCCGCAGAAGGGTGTCGTCGGCCAAGTAATTCACCCAGGGGGAGGGCAAACAATTCACCCACTTCGGTGTGCGGCTTTGGTTTAGGCTACGCTGTATTCACCTCCTTTGCAAGGGGGTTTTCGTCCATCAGGCTTAGGGAGAGGTCGATAGCTACGGCCATATAGAACGAGATGGTGGGAACTGTTGATGAGCCGATCCAGAGCCCCTTCGGCGAGGACGGGATTGGGAAACAGCGGATACCAATCCTGTGGTGCCCTGTTAAAGGCGATCACCATCGA
>JAUSEJ010000667.1 GCA_030650265.1 Dehalococcoidia bacterium
CCAGCAGAGGCGCAGCTTTGCGAACTCCACCCGACGTCTTGCTTAGTTTCCAAGGTTGCCCGACAAGCCAGTCTACTCCTGTTGCGGGATGTTCCATGGTGATCCAGATCTCCCGTTCCTGAAAGTGAGGATCTAGGAAGCGCTCACCAACATCGAGACAGGGGGCAGCATCTACTCCAGCTTGCTGAAGCATCTTGGTTACCTCGAAATTGGTGTACTGGCGAGTCCATTCCCCGATCAACTCGCGTAGCTCTTGGCTGCCCTTTTGTCGAAGGTACTTATCGCTGAAGCGAGTTGCCCTCGTCCACTGAGGGTTTCCCATGACCCGGCAGAGGCTTTCCCACTCTTCCTCAGTGGAAACAGCGATAGACACCCATTTGTCTTTGCCCTTGCAGGGGAACATGTCGTGAGGCGCCATCGTGGGGTGGAAATTGCCCTGAGTGCCCATCACCCGACCGTTCATCGTGTAATCCATTATGGCCTCGCCTACCAGCGTGGTTGTAGCCTCCCACTGGGCCAGGTCGATATATTGCCCTTCTCCGGTGCGTTTCCGATAGTAGAATGCTGCAAGCAGGGCATAGACGGCGAACACGGCCGCAGTCGGGTCCGCATAGCCGATCTGCGTTCCCAGTACTCTCTCCCCTTCGTATCCCACCAGTCCGTCCAGACCTGATATGCTGGTTATCGCTGGACCATAGGTGATAATGTCTCTCAGGGGACCGTATTGGCCGGCGGCAGGCAGGGATATCATGATAATGTTTGGGTTAACCTGACGCAGCGATTCGTAATCCAGCCCGAAACGCTTCATTACCCTCGGAGCGAAATTCTCCAGTACCATGTCACAACCGGCCGCCAGCCTTCTTAACAATGCTGGCCCTTTGGGGTGGCCCATATCGGTGGTGATACTAAGTTTCCCCCGATTTATGGCATGGAACATGGGGTCCTTCTCGATGTCCCGGGAAGTATTATCCGGACTCTGGCGAGAAGAATCGATACGTTGCCGGGTCTCTACCTTGATGACTTCTGCCCCCATGTCTGCTAGGTGGCGTCCCGCAGAGGGTCCGGCAACCACCCAACCGAAGTCTAATACTCTACAGCCTTCCAAAGGATACTGCGTCATTTAGATTATTCCCCCCAGACGCAGATCTCGTAGTTCCTCGGCCGAGAGGCCCAGCCGGCCTCGATAGATTTCCGCATTGTGCTCGCCGAGGAAGGGCGCCGGGCGGCGTATCGCCCAGGGAGTCACCGAGAACTGGTAGGGAGCGCCGGGATAGGTGAGCGGACCCGTATCTTCCCTGTCGATCTCTACGAAGAATCCCCTCTCCCGGAGATGATCGTCATTCACCAACTCGTCCGCGCTTTTGACCGGCGTGAAAGGGACGGACTGGGCCTGACACATTTCGAAGATCTCCAGCTTCGTGTGGGCCATTAACCAGGGGGCCAGAAGAGCATCCATCTCGTCTGCATACCTTCGCCCGATGGCCATGCGATCGGTGAACCGGGGATCGTTCGTGTACCATTCGGGAAGCTCGCCGCCCCCCACAATCTCCAGAAACCGCTTCCATTGGAAGCCCTGAACTGCCATCATGCTGATGTAGCCGTCTTTACAGGGCAGGATGGTCCAGGGATAGTAGGAACGGGCCCGGTGGCCCGAGCGCTTGCGGACGCGCCCCTCGAAGACGTAGGACTGGATGTTGCCGCCATAGCTGTGCACCGTGGCCAGCACATCGGCCTCCGAGACGTCTACGTGCTGTCCCTCGCCGGTGACGTCCCGGCCGAGCAAAGCGAACATTGTGGCAGTGGCGGCTGCCAGACCTGATTGATAGTGCGCCTGGTTGAGAGGCGGGCGTATTGGCTCCCTGTCTGAAGTGCCGTGTTGAACGCCCAGTCCGCCCATGGCGCAAATATTGATGTCGAACGCCTTGTAGTCGCTGTAAGGACCGGTTTGGCCATAGGGGGTGATGGAGGTGACGACCAGACGCGGGTTCACGCTGCTGATCGCCGCGTAATCCAGTTCAAGTTCTGCCATTCGCGATGGTAGGCTACTCTCAATTAGGACGTCTGCCTGCTCCAGCAGTTGCAGCAGAATGCGGCGCCCGGTAGTCTTGGTGACATCCAAGGTCACACCGTGCTTGTTGGCGTTCAAATACAGAAAGAGTCCGCTCCGCTCCGGGTGAGGGATATCGCCCAGAAATGGGCCATAATGCCGGGCGCTATCGCCGACGGACGGCTGTTCTACCTTGATCACTTCCGCGCCCAAATCGGCCATCAGCTTTCCGCACCAGGGCGCCGAAACAAAATCTCCCAACTCGATCACCTTCACCCCAGACAAGGCCTTCTTACTCATCGAATTCACCTGGATCTTATTACAGATTTCCTGAGCCGAAGTTCGATTGGACCTCGATGGCCTACTCTGGCCATTCCGGCCTTCCCTTGGCTGGAAGCGCCACCGAACCACCCACACGAGAAGGAAGAAGAGCGATGGCCCGCCCGGGGGCGGTTATCTCGCCCCTTTGGTCAACGCACCAGATCTCGCACTCCACCAGGTAGTCGCCATCCCGGATCTCTTTGTTGACAACTCTTCCCCTGCACCACGTGGTATCTCCCACGAGGTTGAAGCGGCGAAGCTCGGCGCTGAGGCGACGCAGGAAGCCATCATCTCCGATCCAGTTGGTCATCAGTTGACCCAGCCAGGATATGCGCTGGGGCCCATAATCGTAGGCGGCGGGGACTCCCACCTCTCGTGCGTATTCGTTGTCCCAGTGAACCCGCTCGGGTACGTCGGGAACGCCCAGTTGATTCTTGCTCTTAGATCCGGGCCGACGTCGCCAGTTGTCATAACCAAGGCGGTGAGCGAAAACGAAAGGCCGGAAACCCCAGGCGATCTTCCAGGCGACCATGTCAGTCACCGTGAGGGGACCTTTGACGATCGGCGTGATTTCCTCGCCGACCACAACGTCCTCCCAGTAGCGGGGGTTGGCGCCGCGCACCTCTTCCCTGTCATAGTCTGCCCAAATCTTTTCCAGATCCTCGTCGGTATAAGTGGCAGGCTCCAGGTAAGAGTACTTCCCCTTCCCTGATGCCGCTTGTCGTTCCGTGCGTATGTGCGACTCTCTTGCAGTGGCGACTACTTCGCCATTCTGATTCCGATAGATTGTATCCTGGTGAACCAGCAGCTCTCTACCGGCAAACCGTCCTTCCTTTTCGAAAACCTCCCCGCCATTGGGAGCAGAGGTCACCCGATCTCCCCGGCGCATAGGAAGATACCAGTCGAACGTAGTCCCCGAGAACATACCATGAACGCCCGGAAGTCCGCCTCCCTTGCCAGCAACCAACTCCTCGGGGGTAATCTTACGCTTCGGCGGTTCAGGAGAACCGGTACTATAGAGCATGCAGGGCGGAGCGATCATGCCTGCCCACAGGGTTTTATTCGCGTACTCTTCGCTGTTGAATAGTAGATTAATATCACCAACGCCCATGGCAAAATGCCTAATGTTATCCTTGGTGATCTCATCGTAGAAGGCCGGGCGTCCGCCACGGCTTGGCCAATTCATTCTAGCCCGCACCGCTCGTATGCCCTCATCGGTAATCTTCCCATGTCTAAGGCTTTCTGACTTCGTCGTCACGTCCTGCGCCATACGGTTGTATCTCCTCCTTTTGCCCTTGCCGCCAGACATCCCAATGTTCCGTAGATTATAGTGCTCTTCGAGGGCTTAATCAATGCCAAAGAAAAGTTTGTCCCTATCCTTCTTGGTTCACTGCCGGCAACGACTCCACAGAAGAGACGAACGAGGCCAGCCAGTTGCCATCATCTGGGATGGTACCGGCCAGCCAGTTTCCGGGATTTCCGGCCCGTTCTAGAATCCCTATCTCTCCACCGTAAAGGGCCCACAGACAGTCCATAGGGCAGAACATGAGCTTGTTCAGTTTATCGTAAAGGCCGAATTCCAACATGGCCTTGTGATGAGCCAGACCAGCATCCAAAAGATATTCAGTAGGAGGAAGTTTTTCCTTGTTGGACTTATCGTCCCCGTACTTGGAGCCCGGCACCAGGCGCAAGGCAAGAAACACCGGCAGTGCACCGTGCTTTATTAGCCACCGCGCTCCCTCGACCAGGGAGTCTCGCGACTCCTGCCAGGTCTTGTGCCCGTTGTCAGGAATCACACTCACGCCAGCAGGAAGAACACAGGCCACATTGCCGGTACCGAGGATATCAACGGCTTCCTGATAGAACTCCAAATAACGCTCGTGTCCCCGATATTTGGCCTTCCCCGGGCAAACCTCGGCAAAGACTTCGGGATCCCAAACCTCCTTGTTGGAGTTCACGCAGGTGACTCCAGCGTCTTTTAGTCGCTGGAGATTCTTCCGGCTCAGGGGCGTTGTGCTATAGCAGATGTTGGGAGTGTAAGAAGCGGCGCTAGCTATCTTTTCTACGAAGCGGACGTGCAGTTCGCCCTCTTGCTCGGGGTTCCTGAAAGCGCCATTCTGAAAACGACCTTCGATGAGCCTCACGTTTGAGCTAAGGATCTTGTAGGCTTCGAGGGTGTCATCCAAGTCGGTAGTAACCGCGGTACCCTGACCGATGGCGCGAGCGGCTTCGTGGGTCGAGTTGTAATTACAGAACTTACATTCCTCCCCTCGGGTGAAAAACTCGCAGAACCGGATGGGAGCGATTTGGAAGCAGCGGCGCCAGGAGTTAATCAGTGTCGATAGGGGAGTGCCTTTGCTGGTAAAGAACTCCTCCGAAGTCTGCGACTTGTAGAAGGGAAAATATATATCCTCGACCTTTTCCTCTCCTTCAAATATGGCGTACTGATTGTCGGCGATCTCTCTAAAGTTGTAAGGGCTGGACCTGTCCAACTCGACTCGAACGCCGAGCCCGTTCCTCATGTAGAATGGACTGGTGCGAAGGCGATAATTAGGCTTGACCCTCTCCGGCCGTTGTTCCGCGACCTGCTTCAGGCTTAGATCGTGGTCGTGGCTCTGGTAACCTCCGTACCCCACTCTCTGCCAGTGGCCCGTCCTATCGATAACCTCTGTGTCTTGTACGCCATGGCGCAAAACATCCCACTTTAAGATGATCTCCCGGGGAAGGCTCGGATACTTCTTCTGAAGCTCGTCAACTCGCGTCACTATTCTTCCTCCTTATGACTGCTATTGCCCACTAGAGGGCTGTCTGATTAGGCAGTGCTTCTAGCCCGGCCAATCAATTCCTTCCATCTCGCTGGCAGTCTGACCGATTTGCTCACCGGCACGCCCTGCTCGTGGTTGTTAGTGTAACCCCTCATTCGAGCTACCCCCGGATCTCCCGCCACGACGATTTCTATCCATTCTGGACGCAGGAATACTGGCACCAACCGGGTTGGGTCAGACGATTCGTAGTACTCCTTGGGTAGCCTGCCCTCTTCCACCAACCTCCGAAGGTTGTAGGGAGTGCCGCTCATCACCGGCATCGTCTCCACGAAATAGGCGGCCACTTTGGAATTCTTGTACAGGTACTGTTTGAGGTCGTCCTTCGTCCAACCGTCGCGTGCCAGCGCTCTGGCGACTGGTGGTCCCAATACAAGCAACGGAAACCA
>JAUSEJ010000676.1 GCA_030650265.1 Dehalococcoidia bacterium
GCCGAATCCCCCTCCGCCGGGGGTCCTCAGGCTGAGGAGATCGCCGCCTTTGAGAGTTACCGGTCGCTTTCCACCGATGGCGTCCCCGTTGAGCGTCAGACTACCTCTGGCGCCTGACTGACCACCAAATATGCCTTGCGCCGGAAACTCGATTCTGTCGACGGCGGGCGAGAATTCCACGGTCTCCTTGCCGACGATCCTGTAGTCTATGTGCTGACCGCATCCCCCTCGATAGCGGCCTGGCCCTCCCGAATCGGTTCTGATCTCCCTTCTTTCGACGAGGAGCATGGGGTTTCGATTCTCCAACGTCTCAACCGGCGAGCTCCTCATGTTGCCTGGGAAGAAGGAGCAGGAGATGCCATCCTTGCCGTTGCGACCGCCCATGCCACTGCTGAGTAAGCCCCTGCCGACAAACGGCTTACCACTGGCCGTATGGCCGGTGAAAGCGGTGGGCCAAAGGGGAACGCTTTCCGCCTGCGCCCACTGGGGAATAGCCTTTGAAAGAGCCCCAAGCACAGCGCAGGGAAAAAAGTTGGACGCCAGGTGCCGGGCTGCCATGCCAACCGATCCTCGTGGGTTTACAATCGTGCCCAGAGGCAGCGATACGCTGACCGGTCGCATCGGGCCACTATTGAAGGGCAAGTGAGGGCCCACCATGCTCTTGATAGCAAAGAAGGTGTAGGCATAGCTGTAATTTGGTGGTGAATTGATGGAATACTGACTCTGCTCGGAGGAGCCAGAATAATCGACGCAGATATCGCTGTCGCGAACAGTGACCTTCACTTTGATAATGATTGGTCGATCAAATCCGTCGATGTGAACCTCGTGCTCGTAGTCGCCGTCAGGAATTTGGCCGATGGCGTTACGCATCGCCGCCTCGGAGCGGGCCTGAACGGTCTCGGCTAGCGCGTCGAAATCGGCAATTCCCTGCGTTTCGAGAAGTTCTAGCAACCTCGTCCTCGTCAGACTGTTAGCGACAAGCTGAGCCCTGAAATCGCCCATTACTTCTTCTGGCACGCGCACGTTTTCTCGAATAATCGCCAAAACCTCTTCGTTAATCTGTCCTCTTTTGGCGATCTTGATGATCGGCAACTGGAGGCCCTCCTCGTAGATAGAGCGGGTCTCCGCAGAGAAACCGCGGCCGCCGATATCGGGCCAATGCGCCATGCTGCCCGCCAAAGCGACGAGTCTTCCCTGGTGGAAGACAGGCTCAACCACAGTATTGTCCCAAAGATGGCCGGTGGCCAGCCAGGGAAGGTTGGTGATGAGAATGTCTCCGGGCTCCAGCGACTCGACCGGATACTTCTTTAGAATGTTCTTTACTGTGAGAGGCACCGACACCGCGATAGAAGGAAGTCTGCCAAATCCCTGCGCTACGGCATCGCCCCTCGCGTCGGTCAACACGCAGCACATATCTTGCGACTCTCTGACCTGCAATGAGAAAGCCGTTCTCATCTGGGCGGTCTCCGCCTCCTGACATATCCCAATGAGCCTGCTCCAGATGATATCCAAGGTAACCGGGTCCAGCCGCATCTCGTTTCCTTTCGAGGCGCAAATATAGAAGGGTCAAAGGACAAGAATGACAGTGCGAGCTATGTCTATGGTTTGGTGCTCTCTTGCGGCAGGTCT
>JAUSEJ010000682.1 GCA_030650265.1 Dehalococcoidia bacterium
CATCTCGCACTTTATAGCACCCTCAGCCGACGCGGAGATGTAGCGGGCATGACGAGAACCGCCGCAGAGCTCCTGTCTGTGGCCAAGCAAATAGCATCGCCACGGGCGGAAGCTGAAGCCAATCTGGCTGCTGCCATTTCCGGCCTGTGGCAAGGTGACATAACTTACTCTCGCGAACGCGCCCTATATGCTCTGAATGTTGGAGAGCGAGCTCAAGAGCTGGCGATCTGCTGCCGGGCCAATAGATGGCTGGTGATCGTCGGAATGTATCTTGGGGACCACCAGTTCATGCGCTACTACGCAGAACGTGGCCTGGCCGTGGCCCGGCGCCTCGGCACGCCAAACCTGGAGGTTGCCCTCCGCCTTCGTTTGGCCCACGCTAATTTCATGGCTGGCGCTTGGACAGAATCGCTGGAGCAAGGTTTGGAGTGTCTTGACCTTGCCAGGCGGGTGGGAAACCCTCGTGATCTGGCTTGCTCCTTGACCGAGCAGGCAATAATGCTTGTCTTGCGGGGCGACCTGCCAGAGGCCGAATCCTGTATCGCCGAGGCGAGGATGGTCTTTGGGGTTGAGGCGCCGGCCGACAGGGGGGTATTCGGTCTTATCGACGTCGCCGAGACGGCACTTGCACTCGAGCGGGGGCAGGCCGAGGAGGCGCTGGCAATTGCCAAAGGCTTCAACCACCCGTCAGCTTTCCCGATGGCTCCTGATATCCTGCCGCCGCCCAACTGGCCCATGGGATTGATGCTGCTGGCCGAGGCGCAAGTGGCGTCGGGGGAAGCAGAAGACGCGTTGGAAACCGCGCGAAAGATCAGTATCCTGGGCGCATCCGACGCTCGATATCTGATCGCCCTTGGCTTGAGGGCCGAAGGTCTTGCCCGGCAGGCATTGAACCAACCTGAAGCGGCTCAGGAATGCCTGTCTGGAGCGCTCCAGATCTTCGCCGCTCTAAGAATGCCATTTGAGTCTGCTAGAACATTGCTGGACAAGGCGATCTTGGTGTTTCAAGGAGGTGCGGGACAGCAGAAGGTAGCAGCCAGAGACGCACAGCAGTGTCTGGATACCTTCGAGCGACTTGGCGCCCGACGCTATGCCGAGCGCGTCCGGCGTTTGCTCGGCGACTTCGGCGTTCCGTCTGCTCCCGCTCGACGGCACCGCCTTGGGGGTGTCTTTTTGAGTGGGCGAGAGCTCGAAATAGCGCGACTGGCCGCGGCGGGATTGACCACCGCCGAGATAGCCGGGCGTCTTACCATTAGCCAGCGCACTGTCACCACTCACCTTCACCATATTTACTCGCGTCTTGGGATAGGCTCCCGCACGGCCCTTGCCCGACAAGTGATTGAGGCCGGCCTGCTCTAGTGGACTAGCTGAATACGTAGTTTTATACGCAATTCTTTCGATGAAGTCGGGCATCGCTTTTCTTATAATCAGCGGATAGCGGATGCGCCGTTTATGGATATCAACATTGCATCAGGAGGACAGTTGATGAGTCGAGTTGACGAGTTGGCGAAGAAATACCCGGGAATTCCCCGAGAAGTGATCATCAAGTATGAAGTATTGAGCCGCGGCATGAAGGACACCGAGACTCTGGATACCGTGAGCTACTGGGTTCGGGCCGGAGGCACCGGCGGTTATCAAAGCTACGATCAAGATGTGACGCTCAAGCAATTGGCGGAGAAGAGACCGGGAAGGGTAAAACCAGGCTATATTCTGCGCCTTGACGCTATGTACACGAAGGCTGGTCTGGGCGCCAGAATCCAAAGGGATTCTCGAAGTACCTACGAGATAAGAGAAATATCGTCCGGCAATTTCGCTCTGTTCGTGGGAGACGAGGGAGGTGAGGAGGTTGTGTTTCCCAGCCACGAACCCTGGGAAGCCGTGGAAGAGCGAATAATTAGCAAGGGCAAGCCGGCGACCAGCCTCGTGGTCTTGAATCGCAATTGCTTCAGGATTAACCCGGTGCGATACTGCGAGTATTTTAACAGCGGGGAGCAGTGCAAGTTCTGTAACTACAATTCAACGCAGGAAGACGCCCGCAACATTGGCACTCGTCGGGATATCACGGTCAACCTGGAAGAAACCGTGGAGGCTTACAAAATTATCAGCTCAGAGGTTGAACTCGTCGAAGGTCAATTTCAGATGGGTGGTTTCATTGACAAGGAGCAAGAAGCGAAAATGCACTTGGGTTTTGTGGAGAGGCTCGCTAGAGCCGCTTCCTACAAGCCCAATTTCAACCTGAATATTCAGCCAGTCACACGGAAGGATCTGCAAAGGTTCAAGGACGCCGGCGTCAATTCCACCTGTTACGAAATCGAAGTGTGGGACCCCGACATATTCGAGGAGGTCTGTCCCGGTAAGGCCAAGCATCGCGGCCGCGAGGGCTTCTTGGAGGCTTACCTGGAGGCAGTGGACATTCTTGGCGTTGGCAATGTTGGGGGCACCATGGTCGGGGGCGTATCACTGATTCCTGAAAATGTGCATAAGACCTGGCAAGAAGCCCGTGATTCCCATGTCGAGGGGAACACCTGGATGATCGAGCGCGGCGTAATCCCTTCTTTTACGACCATTCGTTTGGGACCGGGCTCTGTTTATGGGAATATCCCGGGTAATCGGGCCAAGATGCCA
>JAUSEJ010000686.1 GCA_030650265.1 Dehalococcoidia bacterium
AGGTTTACGGTGGCCAGCAGGTTGGACGGGGTTGGCGTTGCGCTGCCTTCCGTTACTGGCCACCTGAGTATTTCGCCCGTCTTCGAATCAACCTTGACGAGATGGGCCATCGCCCCACTGGATAGGTACAGCTTCCCCGCCTTGACCATCTCCCGTATGGCCTCAAAATACTGACTCTGCTTGTCGAGTTGAGCACGCATCCAGAGACCGGTGTTGGACTTGACCTCTAGGCTCTGGATTCGGCCTACCACCTCCGTCTGCGTCTCGGAATCCAGGCCATGATTCCAAAGCAAGGGGCGGTCGCCTTTGTACCAATCTAGGCAGAAGTTTGTTCGGTTGCTGAAGAATTGGCCATCCAGGTCCTTACCGTTGAAAATGCCGCCCCAGGGCGCCAAGCACCCCTTTATCTGGTCGTCTGACTGGTCAACAAACTTGACTGACTTCCCTGCATCCGGCTCATTCGCATAGAGTGCCTGCATTTGCTCGCGAGCGTTCTCTTTCGAGGGGTGACAACCGAGGGATGGGCCAACAGCTTCGCCGGCGTCATTGACCTTGTGAACGCAGAATTGACTATCCTTCGGGAAGATATTCCAAGGCATCAGGCCACCTCCTGGACTAACCACTGCGACCAAACGAAAAGGCCGACCCCAAACGCTCAAGGCGTCTAAAGTCGGCCTCACGGGCCTAGCGGGGACTAATCCTAGTCGTCCAGTCTAACTATAAGCGGTTCTATAGCCGCTTGCTATCCCCCACAAATGCTATTTCTGCTGACAATGTATTCGACACCAGACTCAGTCACCCGTACCAGCGTCACTGTGCGGCACTGGTGGCAGGAGCCCTCGCCAACCCATCCGGGGACAGTCTGACCTCGCATCACAATCTGGCCGCGACCTGTGCGCCTGGAAGGGCACGCGGCGTTGGCGCAGCGATAGGCCACGAGGTCGATTGTCGCTACCATCATTGCTCCCTAGTCATGCCGCTGGCACCCGCCCATGATGACACGTCCATAAGGCGGCTCGTAATGGCAGTCACAGCGCCAATGACGGAAGTCAATTAGGTTCATCAGCCAGCAAAAGACGCGCCCGTGTTGCCTTGCCACCATCATCGTCTCCTCATCGCCCCCACGAGAGCCTGCACGACAAAGCGCTTCGCCACGCCTGAGCGTATGACGGCCATGATAGCCGTCCGATCTGTTACCCATCCCCGCTTCCCCGCCCACTTCGCCTGTTTGGATGCACTGTGCAGATAGGCTGCATATGTCGCTCTGTTGCCTATCGACCAGCCCAGCCTGCCCAATGGGACAGGCCCCCATCGCTCGGGGGGCGCATTCGGCCCTGGCACAGCGGTGAAGCCGCGGTTGAGGAGTTGGCTCGTCTTGCGTCCGTGAATGATGCCCCGGCGTTGGTAGGCGAGAATCTGCCGACGCGTGAAAGCGGCTCCACCCGTATGCGCGGCCATCCTCTGTCCCGTGATCTTCGATGTCTGTGCGCCCTTCACCCACCACTTCGGACCATAACCACGCTCGTACCATCTGCCAGTATCGTGCGTCGGAGAGTTCGCCTCCGTCGCTGGTGGGTACGGCGCAACCTTGCCTTGCACCTCCAGCGCAATGGCCAGCGTCGCCGCCTTGATTGCCGGCGCAAAGCGCACGCCGAGTAGCTTCTGCGCAGCGGCTAGGCCCTCAATGCGGATGGCGTAGGGCATCAGGCGGCCCCCTGTGTGCTATAATGGACTCGGGCTATAGCCGACCGATCATCG
>JAUSEJ010000690.1 GCA_030650265.1 Dehalococcoidia bacterium
TATCTCCTTTCCAGCAAATACAACATGGTTTGGGCAATCCCTACGCCAATTGTCTCCGGTAATCCCAGTACCTCGCATATTGGGCCAACGCCCGGGCTGCCCGACCAAGTGACGGGAAGACAGCAATTCCGGCTTCGGACAACAACTTCTGCAGAGCCATCCTATAGTGTTCCAAATGATCGTAGTAGCCGAACGTGCCGAGGATCACGGCCAGGGGTTTGCCGTAGGCGTTGCCTCTAGCAAACTCCCTAAACTTGTCTGCGTCATAGTTGAAGCGAAATCCACCCGGGCGGTTGGCCCCCAAAACAATCGTCATGGTGAAGTCGATCAGTAAGGCGTCGATCACAGGGTCTCCTATAAGCAGGTTGAGAGTCCTTTCGAAAACTGCCGGGTCGCGGTAGGCGGCATTCGCATCCAGTGGGTTCTTGATGCTCGTGCCAGCGTCAAGGATCAATTCCCGCAGGCGGCTTTGAGTTTCCTCGGTCAAAGCGGGTACCTGCAGCCCCTCCCGACACAAAGCATCGGTACAGGTTACGGCGGGACCGCCGCCCGTCCCAAGCACGGCCACCCGGTTACCCGGCATCGGGGTCATGAAGTAGAAGGCCATAATGATGTCAATGAGTTCCTCCAGCGTGTCTGCCCTCACCGCTCCCGTTTGCTTAAAGAAGGCTCCCCAAGCGGCCGCCGAGCTGGCAAGAGACCCTGTATGAGAGGCGATTGCCCTTGCCCCGGAATCAGTGACTCCTCCGTTCAGAATGATGACCGGCTTGCGCGGGCTGATCTCCTTGACTAGCTGAGTGAGCCTCCTTCCGTCGCCTATACCCTCTAAGTACATCGCTATTATCTCGGTCTTCGGGTCATCCTTTAAGTACTCCAGAAAGTCGGTGCTGTCGAGTACTGTCCCATTGCCATAGCTGATGATCTTGCTGAACCTGAATCCTGCCCCCATCGCGCACTGGCTGATCAGCCCACCGACGCTGCCACTCTGGGCGATCACGCCAACCGTCCCGCACTCCTTCGATGTCTTTGCCCACGGCGTCAGACCCGATTCAGGCACATGCAGGCCCATGCCGTTGGGACCGATTATAGCCAATCCCCTCGCCCCGGCAATCTCCTTGATCCTCCTCTCGAGATCGGCGCCCTCATTCTCCTCGCTCTCCTTGAAGCCAGCGGTGAAGATGTGAATGTTATTGGCTCCTACGTCGGCGCATTCATTCAGGATTTGGGGTACTAGCCGGGCAGGCACAGACACGATGACCAAATCGACCTTCTCCGGTACCGAAGCTATGTTCGGGTAGGCCTTGAGGCCCCTGATCTCGCTGGCCGTCGGGTGGATCGGGTAGATGTTTCCCTTGAACCCGTAGGTCTGGTAGCTAGCAACGAAGTTCGCTCGCATCTTATTGCTGTTGGGAGAGGCGCCGATGACGGCCACGGACTTTGGATGAAACATGGTTTCGAAGTCGGGTTTACGCACTTAGCCTATTTCTCCTCTAGTATGGTTTCATCAATAATGCAAGATGCGCCTAGTTTAACAGAAGGACGGGGCCGCCGCAATCTGCCATGGACAGTCATCGAATAGGCATGGACTTTGCCTCGCACGTCAGGTAGCATCGATTCTCTGTTTGTCACTATTTTCTTGACATATTTCTGAGAAGTGCTAGATCAGAGAATCTCTGTCAATATTAGCGCAACAGCTTGTTTCAGCTTGACCAGAACCACTGCCGCCGGACTTCACTGACCCTTTTCAAGCTGGGGCAAAACTCGCTTGACCGCATTAATAGGGATAGCGAAACCGATTCCTACGGAGCCCTGCACGGGACTCTCAATGGATGTCGTTATGCCGATGACCGCACCGTTCGCGTCGAAGAGAGGGCCACCCGAGTTGCCAGGATTGATGGGAGCATCCGTCTGAATGAGACCACGCATCGGACTCCCATTTGCCGTGCCAAATTCCCGGTTCAGGGCGCTTATGATTCCAGAAGTGACCGTATGATCGAGGCCAAAGGGACTGCCGATTGCGATCGCCAGATCACCTGGCTCAACCGCGTCCGAATCGCCAAGGTAGACCACGACAATCTTGTCCTTGGGGATATCGGCCATCAAGAGCGCCAAATCCTTTCCGGGATCGCTACCGACTACTTTGGCATCGATTGTCGTTCCATCGAGCAAGGTGATCGTGACGGACGTGGCGCCCTGAACAACATGATAATTGGTCAAGATACTGCCTTTATCGTTCACGATGAAGCCCGTTCCACCCGCCTCTGTTTGAGGCGACAAGCGGCGTGAGCGGCTAGGGGTGGAAAGGGCAGTGACACTGACAACAGCAGGACTTCTTCTTCCATATCTGCCACCGGCCTTTCTTCGATCTAAATGCTTCGCGAAGAGGCAACCATGAACTGCCCCGGGGTTCACACGCCTAACCTCTCTACTATAAATCTAGCACTGAATCGTGAAGATATCGTGAAGAATATGGTCGGAGATGAGCAAGAGTTTGCTCGACATCTTTAAAATTCTGCCAAAAGACTTTACAAAATGCTATGCCTGGTGTATAACATTTCCATGAACGAGCCTGGCGCTTATGCGGCGAATCCGTCTGGTCTGAACCCGCTCCTGGCCATGAAACTGCGCCAGCCAAGGGTACGGGCTAACATCGTGTCCCGTGAGCGACTGACCGCGCGGTTAAACGACGGGCTTAGCCGGAGGCTGACCCTTGTCTCTGCCCCGGCCGGGTTCGGCAAGACCACGTTGGTAGGGGAGTGGATTGCCGGGGCAGCGCAGGCTGTCCCCCTGGCCTGGCTTTCGCTCGATGAGGACGATAACGACCCGGTACGGTTCCTGACTTATGTCGTCGCGGCCCTACACGGGGCGCAGGAGGGTGTGGGGGCGACTGCCTTGACCATGCTCCACTCGCCCATGCCGCCGCCGACCAGAGTGATCCTGACCTCTCTCCTGAACGACCTTGGCAACGCTCCCGGGGACCTGATCCTCGTACTCGACGACTACCACGTCATCGACGCGCCGGCGGTTCACGACGCCATTGCCTTCATTCTCAGCAACCTCCCATCGCCGATGCACATCGTCATGACTACGCGCTCCGACCCACCGTTGCCCCTCAGTCGGCTACGAGCGCGCGATCAACTCGTCGAGATCCGTGGACCCGAGCTCCTTTTCACCATCGAAGAGGCCGGAACGTTCCTGAATGGGGTGATGGGGCTGCATCTGAGTATTGGCGACATGGCAGCCCTCAAAACCAGCACCGAGGGCTGGATCACCGGTCTGCAACTGATCGCCGTCTCTCTTCAGGGACGCCGGGACGTGTCCAGCCTGGTCTCCAGCGTGACCGGCGACCATCGGTACATAGTAGACTACCTCGTCGACGAGGTCTTGAGCCGCCAGACTGAGCCAGACAGGCTCTTTCTCCTTCACACCTCGATCTTGAGTGGGCTTACTGGCCCGCTTTGCGACACTGTAACCGGGCGAAGCGATAGCGCAACAGTGCTAAGGCGGCTGGAACACGCCAATTTGTTTATAACGCCGCTCGATGATGAGCAACGATGGTATCGGTACCACCAACTGTTCGCCGAGTGCCTACTCGGTCGTCTTGAAACGGAGGAGCCCGGCATTATGTCGGAACTGCATCGCCTGGCCAGCCTGTGGTACGAGCGGCAGGGGATGGTGGACCAGGCGATAGACCAGGCCTTGTCGGCCCCGGACTTCGAGACGGCAGCGCGGCTAGTCGAGGAGAGTGCGCCCCGGCTGCTTGGACAAGGCGGCATCGTCGCCTTGCTGAACTGGACAAATCGATTGCCCGAGACGTTTGTGCATACCAGGCCCCGCTTATGCGTCTTTGTGGGCCGTGCTCTGGCGCTGGGCGGCCAACTGGAGGAATCGGAATCTTACCTCCATAGCGCTGAAGAGGCCCTATCGGGTGTGCCTCAACCGGATTCCCAGATACTGCTGGGCCAACTCGCGGTTGTCCGCGCCAGCATCGCCACCGAAAGGGTAGATACGAAGCGCACCATCGAATATGCCCAAAAAGCTCTATCGATCCTACCAGCCAGCGAGACGTTCATGCGGAGCCTCGCGGCGTTTAACCTGGGAGATGCCCACCTTCTGACCGGCGACGTGGTTCCGGCAAGCGCTGCCTTCGCCAACACAGTTGACTTAAGCCTTACCACCGGAAGCCTCCATATGGTCACATTGTCCTCGGTCTACCTGGCGCGATCCTTGATTCTGCGCGGGCGCCTGCGCGAGGCGGAGCAAGCCTGCCAGCGGGCGTTAAAGGCCTTCTTGGAGAGATCTTATTCTGTCGTTCAGACAGTTCCAACTTTGGGGATGGTATACGCCTATTTGGGCTATCTGAGTCGCGAGCGAGATGATTTCGTGGTCGCCGAGGGCTACCTGGTGCAGGCGCTGGCGTTGGGAGAGGAGAGCGGGTACGCAGAGGTCATGGCTGCAACCTACTGGGCGCTGGCGCAGATGCACCGGGCGCAGGCGGATGTACAGTCCGGGCTGGCGATGATCGATCGGGCCATCGAGGCAGTCAAGGAGCACGGCTTGCCCGTAATGCGCCGGCTTCTGCTGGCAGAACGGGCTGACATTCTGGTGGCGATGGACCGCCTGGAGGACGCGGTAAGCTGGGCACGGGAGGAACGCGTGGGGGAGGCAGTCGACCTCGGCTTACCCAGCGAGCGCGAGTGCTTGAGCCTTGTCCGGATCCGCCTGGCGCGAGGAGAAGTGCGCGATGCTATTAACCTTCTGGAGCGTCTCCTTGGCCCCGCCGAGTCGGCAGAACGCTTCGGAGTGGTGATCGAGATCCTGGCGCTGGAGGCGCTGGCCCTCAACGAGAGTGGCAAGTCCACTCTGGCGCTAAAATCACTGGAGCGAGCGCTAGTTATGGCCGAGCCGGAGGGTTACATCCGCACATTCGCAGATCATGGAGAGCCGATGGACTCGCTACTCCACCAGGTGACAGCGAAAGAAATCACTCCCGAATACGTTGCCCGAATAGTGGCGGCCATTCGGGAGCCGGGAGCCGGGGGACGGGGGTCAGAAGACAACAAGGCGACCACCGCCCTCACTTCATCTGCCGTAGATCTGCTAACTGAGCGTGAATTTGAGGTCTTCCAACTTCTGGCCAATGGCGCTTCCAACCGGACGATTGCGAACGCACTGACAGTCAGCGTCGGTACCGTCAAAGCCCACGTCAGCCATATTCTGGGCAAGATCGGGGCAGACAACCGCACCGAAGCCGTGGTTCAGGGTAGAAAACTCGGGCTTCTCGATAAACGATGAATCTGCCAGGGCTCAGTTGAGAGGATCATGTAGAGAACTCGGGGACTGGTTGCACCGGATATCTCGTTAAGTGGGCAAGCAATAAGACCCCAGGACGAATAACGTGGCTTGCGAGAAGGAGCTTAGGTGTCCCTTGCCGCTCGTGGAAAGGCCATCGCCACTGCCGCTCAGAAATCATGGTTAGGCCAGCTTGTCTCACGCTTCGGCAAGGACCGGGCCGACGTCCTTGCCGCGGTTATTGCCTTCAACCTGCTTTTCTCGACTTTCCCGATTATTCTTGGCGTGCTGGCGATCGTAGGACTGATCGTCCGAGATAACGAAGCTCGTGATGTGGCCCTCAACATCGTTCTCAGTGCCGTTCCAATGGAGGGAGCGGCGAGCGTACTGGAGGTCCTTAATGACGCCAGCCAGAGCGCGGGCCTGATTGGCGTCCTGAGCTTCGTCGGACTCCTCTGGGCCGGGTCCGGCCTCTTCGACGCTTTGGAAGTGTCCTTTGGCCAGATCTACGGGGTACCCACGCGGTCTTTCATCCGGGGCAAGCTGATGGCACTTGTAATGATGTTACTGTTTTCGCTACTGGTTGTCGCCGAAATGGTAGCGACCATCGCTGTCGGGCTCGTGGGCCACGACGCTGTGAGTTGGCCCTTTGTGGCGCCGCAAGTAGCCGTGGCCCTGTCGGTGGCCGGCGGCGCCATTTCCTTGCTGGCCGCCTTCGCCCTCTGTTTCGCCATCTACTTCGTTGTGCCGAACGTCCGCCTCGCGCCTAGACAGATTCTGCCCGGCACGGCGTTCACCTCGCTGGCTCTCGTGCTACTAACCCAGATCTTCCCCCTGTATGCCTTCTACCTCGGTGGATTCAACCGGTACGGCGCCATCTTCGGCTTATTCTTCCTGCTGATGACCTGGTCTTACCTGGTCGCCAGCGCTCTAATGGTCGGCGCCGAGCTAAACGTTATGAGCCGGCCCGTCGCAGCCAAAGAGAAACAGTCAACAGGGCAGGCCTGAGATTCTCGCAGGCGATCCGAACCAGTATGAATGCCGTTTTCGCTGGACTGTCACACCTACCAACTGTTATCCCCGAATTTCTCGCTCGTGAACAAGCCTCCGCCAGGATGCCGCCCAAGACACTCAACCGCAATTCCTCAAGACCGGCACTAACCCATAGCCATGATTTAATAATCCTTGAAATAATCCTTTGATAGACGACAAGGCGCGCGGGTTACGTATACATTGATCTTGGGAGTGTGTACTCAAGTTCACGGAGAAAGGAGGAACCGTCAAGTGTCGATTCTTTGGACAGTCGTAGTTATCTTGGTGATACTTTGGGCTCTGGGTTTTGCCGTCAACATCGG
>JAUSEJ010000691.1 GCA_030650265.1 Dehalococcoidia bacterium
ATCCTTGCGAAACAGGTTGAAATCGACCGATATGGGCTCGCCCACCTTGAAGTCGCTAAATGAGCCTACCTGCACCCATGGAGATTCCCTCTTGGCACAAACCGGAGAAATCACATAGCCGACTACCGGCACGGCCACAGCCGCCGTGATAAAGGCTCCAATGGCACGAATGCTGTAGTCGAGAAAGCTTCGCCGAGACATCTCCTTCGAGGCGTTATTGTCCTTCATTACCTAAACATCTCCTGGTCCACAGTGAGCCTAGTGGGACTTTCCGGCAGGCAACTGCCGATCAATGAACGTAGCTATTGCCGTAGCGACAGTGGCCAGAGCGATGATCGCCACAGGAACTGCGAAAAGCAGACCCAAGCTCGGGATGCTCTCAACCGCGGCCCTAGCAGCAGACGCCAGAGCGATGAAGTTTAACAAACCAACCCCCTCTTAGTCATTCTTAGCCCCTGCCTGGATCCAGTAGATGATATTCTGGATTCTATTCGGTGTTAGTTGAGGCTGTTGATGAGGCATTGCGATCTTCTCAGAAGATATCCCTTGGATCAGGTACGCGACTGTGCTGGATCCCGGCTGTCCCGGGACCACCACTGGACCAAATTGGGTCCCCTTCATCACGCCTTCGTAGCTATCCAGCCGGAGCCCGTTCTCCGCCACGTTCTGACCGTGGCAGCGGACACAGTATTGCGCGAAGATGGGTTGTATATCTTTCGAGTAGCTCCCCGTCCACTTGGCCTCTACCTTGAGAGGCGCATCCCCGGTAGCTGGCGATGGCGCCCCCACAGGCGTTGGCGGCGTCGCAGGGTTACAGGCCACCGCTAGAAGGGACACGACTAAGAAGCCTGCCGCCAGTACTGTACGTTTCATATCTCCTTCTCAGGTCTCCGCTATTATGGTCCTGATGTTATGCTCGCCCGTGGGCGCGCACTTAAATACTACTTTTGTTGGGAAACCCTGTCCATCCTACCAAGGATATATCTATTTCGGCGAACTATGAGGCATAAAATATATGCCTTTTCTGTGACGCCCGCCACAAGGTATATACCCTCAAAACGCCATCGAGCTTCATGCAACCAAGGGTATATTTTAGGGTAAGAATTCGAACCATGCAAGCGGCCTTTGGTTGACGCTGATGACGAGAAGCGGGACGTTAGACAATAGCGCCTGAGCACATCGGCGGATTTCGTTATCCCAGGCCCCGGCCTCGTTCCAGAAGCCGGGACTTCTTGACATCGGAAACCCGTCGAATTACGCAAAGATCGACCGAAGAAACCTATTTGGCCGCTCCCTGAAGATATAGTACTATGCCGGTAACCTGGTCGCGGGAGAGGGGACCCCCCTTGGCAGATCCAAATGCAGGCATTCCACCCTGGCCTTCCTCTGTGATCTTGATAAGTTTGTCCTGTCCCACCCCATCCAGGAAAGACTTCGAAGCCAGGTTGGAGCTGGGTATGGCATCCCCCTTAG
>JAUSEJ010000576.1 GCA_030650265.1 Dehalococcoidia bacterium
GCGAACTGTCACTTTTTCGACTCCCGCTTCTTTGGCGAGGGTCTCGGCCTTGTCGGTAACTTCCCAAGGGGCGTCGATGTCGTCGCGGCCGAAGTGGCCGTACGCTGCCGTCGCCTGGTAGATGGGCCGGCGCAACCGCAGGGTCTGAATGATGCCTGCCGGTCGCAGGTCGAAGTGCTTGTTGATCAGGTCGATAATGACATCGTCGCTGACCTTGCCGGTACCGTATGTCTCGATAGAGACAGACATCGGTCGGGCCACGCCGATGGCGTAGGCAAGCTGGATCTCCAGCCTGTCGGCCAGACCGGCGGCCACGATGTTCTTGGCCACATAGCGAGCGGCATAGGCGCCAGACCGGTCGACCTTCGTGGGATCTTTGCCGGAGAAGGCGCCGCCACCATGACGAGCCATTCCACCGTAGGTGTCGACGATGATCTTGCGTCCGGTCAGGCCAGCGTCGCCCATTGGGCCGCCGATGGCGAACCTTCCGGTGGCATTAACATAGAATTTGGTCTTGGAATCCATTAGATGGGCGGGTATGACTTCCCTGATTACCATCTCGATACAATCGCGCTCAATGGTGTCATGACTTACGGCCGGATCGTGCTGGGAGGCAATAACCACGGTGTCCACTCTCTTGGGCACGCCGTAGCTATACTCCACGGTTACTTGCGACTTGCCATCGGGCCGTAGGTAGGCCAGGGACCCATTGCGGCGAACGTCTGTGAGCTTCTTGCACAGCTTGTGGGCAAGAGAGATCGGCAGGGGCATTAGCTCAGGGGTCTCATTGCAGGCAAAGCCAATCATCATACCCTGATCGCCAGCGCCGATCGCCGCGATTTCAGAATCAGACATCTCGCCCCTCTTCGCCTCGAGGGCCCGGTTGACACCCATGGCGATGTCGGGAGACTGCTCCTTAACGGAAACGATCACGGCGCAGGTTTCGGAATCGAAGCCGTATTTCCCCCGGGTGTAACCAATCTTACGTACTGTCTCGCGGGCGATTGTGGCAATGTCCACGTAGGCGGTGGTCGTGATCTCACCCATGACCACCACTAACCCTGTGGTCATCGCGGTCTCACACGCTACCCGTGCCATAGGATCCTTTGCGAAGATTGCATCCAAAACGCCGTCCGACACCATGTCGCACATTTTGTCTGGATGCCCTTCCGTGACCGACTCGGAAGTGAAGAGCAGTTTTGCGCTCTTCTCGAAGGTTGTGCTCATAGCCTCTCCTTTCTGATTTTGACCTGAGTGACCAATATCCCCAAGGTTCCAGATTTCAACGCTGCCAGAGGCGGGAGGCCGGTCCCACGGCCCATTTCCCCTGTCCCCTCAGTTGAACCCGGTCCCTAAGTCCCCGACTCCCAGCTTTCCAGATACTTCTTCTGCTCTGCCGTCAGAACATCGATAGTTATGCCCATCGAAGCTAGCTTCAGCCGCGCCACTTCTCTGTCGATATCCTTCGGCACGGTGTAGACCTTGTTCTTCAGGTCCTTGGCATTCTTGACCATGTACTCGGCCCCCAGAGCCTGGTCGGCAAAGCTCATATCCATTACGCTCGCCGGATGTCCTTCCGCCGCCGAAAGATTGATGAGCCTGCCCTCGCCGAGCAGGTACAGATGCCTGCCATCGGCCATGGTGTACTCGTCGACATATTCGCGGACCCGTCGCTTGGAAACCGCCAACGACTCAAGGGCCGGGATGTTGATCTCGACGTTGAAATGGCCGCTATTGGCCATCATGGCGCCGTCCTTCATCACTTCCATATGATGCTTGTCGATGACATGTATGTCTCCTGTGGCGCTGATGAAGATGTCACCAATGGCCGCCGCCTCCTGCACGGGCATCACTCGATAGCCGTCCATAACCGCCTCGATCGCCTTCGTCGGGTCGATCTCGATGACGATCACTTGGGCGCCCAGACCCTGAGCCCGCATGGCAATGCCCCGACCGCACCAGCCGAAGCCACCGACCACCACGTTCTTGCCGGCCCAGAGAACGTTCGTCGCTCTGGTAATGCCGTCTATGGTACTCTGGCCCGTACCATAGCGGTTGTCAAACAGGTGCTTAGTATCGGCTTCGTTTATGGCGATGATCGGGAAGCGAAGCTTCCCGTCTGCTTCCATGCTCCGAAGTCGAATCACACCGGTGGTCGTCTCCTCCGTACCACCAATGATGTCGGTGAGGAGGTCTAGACGCTCCGAATGGATGCTCGCCACAAGGTCAGCGCCATCGTCCATTGTGACATGGGGCTTGTGATCCAAAGCCGCCTGGATGTGCTTGTAGTAGGTCTCGTTGTCCTCACCCTTGATAGCGTAAGTCGGAATGCCGTAATCGACAACCAGAGAGGCTGCCACGTCGTCCTGTGTACTGAGCGGATTGCTGGCGCAGAGAACCAGATCGGCGCCTCCAGCCTTCAAGGCGATGACAAGATTGGCCGTCTCCGTGGTTACATGAAGACAAGCGGCTAGCCTTACTCCCCTTAGAGGCTTCTCTTTTTCAAATCGATCGCGGATCAGCCGCAAAACGTTCATTTCCCGGCTTGCCCATTCAATCCTCAGTTTGCCTTGGGGGGCGAGCGAGAGGTCCTTTACGTCACACTTGGACGCTACTGTTGCCATTTCGACTCCTTAAACCATCTTCTTTTTCATCTATCGTCCAGGCCATCTTACCGGTTGAGCGGATGGCTAAAATCCATCACAGCGCTTCGAAGTGGGTAAAATGTTTGAACTCTTGGTAGCGGGCCGCTATTTCCTCTTCCCTTAGCGTGCGCAGCCGGCCAATACTGAAGTCCTCCACCGTAAAGCTGGCGACGACGCTGCCATGGACAACGGCCCTCCTGATATTCGCCGGCGACATATCCCCACACTTGGCCAGATAACCAAGGAATCCGCCAGCAAAGGTATCGCCGGCCCCCGTCGGATCCTTCACCTCTTCGAGGGGATAGGCCGGGGCGACGAAGTAACTGGCATGACTGAACAGCACAGCCCCGGATTCACCCTTCTTGACTATCAGCGCTTTGGGGCCCAGTTCAAGGATCCTCCTGGCGCCCACCAGCAAACTGCTGGTCCCTGCAAACATCCGAACCTCGGATTCATTCATGGTGACGACGTCAACCGCCCTAATAGTTCGTATGAGGGAATCGCGTTTGCCCTGAATCCAGAAGTTCATGGTATCCATCATGGTCAGTTGAGGCCTTGGCACCTGCCGCAGCACCTCGAACTGAAGATCGGGATCTATATTGGCCAAAAACACGATCTCGCTATCTTTGAAACTGTCGGGCAGTTTTGGGTGGAAGTCAGCGAAAACGTTCAATTGAGTGTCGAGGGTATGTGTAACGTTCAGGTCGTAGTCATAGCGTCCGGCCCAGCGGAAAGTCTTCCCATCGGCGATTTCCAGTCCTGCAGTATCAACTCCCCTACTTTGCAGATATTCCACGTGGGCCCTGGGAAAATCGTGCCCAACAACCGCCACAAGCCTTACCGGGGCATAGGCCGAAGCCGCCGTAGCGAAATAGGTAGCCGATCCGCCAAGGGAATCCTCAACCTTTCCGAACGGCGTCTCTACGTTATCCAGGGCAACCGAACCAACGACAAGGACGCTCAAGATCCGTTTTCCTCCTACCTACCAATCCTCATTTTAGCCGAAACTTCGGCCAGTAGCGACAGCGCCCGGGCGGCGACCTCCACGCTGCAGGACCCCAGCCCACAAGCAGGAGTCACGAGAGCCCGACTCATGATCAGTTCCCGGTCGATGCCCTTTCTCGCCAGTAGATCCATTCCTAAATTCAACCTCTCGACCAAACTATCACCGGTCTCGACATCCAATTTCTCGGCATCGTTTGGCACTATGCCCCAGGCAAGTATCCCGCCCCTCTCCAGAAATGCTCTTACCTCCAGGGGATAGAGGGTTAGTGATTCGGTAAAGCTATAGGCATCGAAGTTGAGAATGTCCAGCGGCGTGGAGAGAAGCACCGACCAATCGGTATTGCCGCAGCAGTGTACCCCCTTGAGACCGCTAATTCCATTCATCACCTCGGTAAGATAGCCGATGACCTGCTCCCGCGAAACAGAAACAAACGCCGAGCCGAAAGCACTCATGTACGGCTCGTCGATGAACATGATTGTTCTCGGGCAGATCGCCTTGAGCATCTTCTCCTGCCATGCCACCTTGAGCCGCAAGAACTTGGCGAGCGCGTCCGCCAGGGTCTCGTCGTAGAGAATCGCCCGGCGATTCTGATCGGTCACCGTGAGCCCGAAGCTAATTGGACCCGTTATGTGTCCCTTTATTGCTCTCGGCGTGCCTGCTCCGTTTGCCAGCACGTGGTGGAGGCCGGTGGCGTATTCCTGGCTCATGCCATATTGGTCGATGTCGTTCTCGAGATAGGCGATATACAGTCTCTCCAAAGCAGCGTCGAAATCCGGCGACCCCGACCGGTCGACGTAGATGCGCTCCCTTTCCTTCTCGATTACGATGCCAGGGAATTTCTCGCTGTACTGAACATACATGCTCTCGAGATAGGACAGCTTAGGCAACTGCGGCCAGAACGGGATCTCCGGTAGTGTTGACGCTATTAGCTCACATGCCTCGCTTACATTGGTATGAGGTAGGCTACCTATCGCCACAGGTCTGAGACTAAGGTCGAACCACTTAGCCGCCTCTGGGTTATTTGACATATTTGCCTATTATCAATTTTAGATCCGCCTTGACTTGCGCCGGTATAAGATCCGGCGCCGTAATTATGGCGTTCTCCAGAGCGCTGGCACAAGCGCAGGTGCGCTCTCCTGGAATACGAGCCGCGGCGTGTTTAATGATCTTCTTGGCGTTGTCCACGTTCTTGACCAGATTGTTAATGATCATCTCGATCGTTACTGAGTCGTGCGATTCATGCCAGCAATCATAGTCTGTGACGCAGGCCACGGTTGCGTAGCAGATCTCGGCTTCTCTGGCAAGTTTGGCTTCCGGCAAAGCGGTCATGCCAATAATGCTAGCCCCCCAGGACCGGTACAGGTATGACTCGGCTTTCGTCGAGAACAGTGGTCCTTCCATCACGACGTAGGTGCCACCTTTGTGTACTTTAGCCCCTATTTCCACCGCGGCGTCATAGAGGAGGTTGCTCAACACCGGACAGAAAGGATCCGCGAAAGTCGAGTGGGCAACTATCCCATTGCCAAAGAACGTACTGGTCCTGCCCTTGGTGCGGTCGATCAACTGATCCGGTATCACCAGGTGCATCGGCTCGAGCTCCTCCTTTAGGCTTCCCGTGGCGCTGACCGAGATGATCGACTCGACGCCAAGCGACTTCAAGGCATACATGTTAGCGCGAACATTTATCTCGGTGGGAAGAATACGATGGCCGCGACCATGGCGGGGTAGAAATGCGATTTTCGTGCCCTCAAGCGAGCCCACCGTGATCAAATCGCTCGGATCGCCGAATGGCGTGCTTATCTT
>JAUSEJ010000722.1 GCA_030650265.1 Dehalococcoidia bacterium
AAAGCGGAAAGGCTGGTGGTAGCCTGCCCCCAGTGCAAGCGCACCGCGATGAGCGGTGCGGAAGTGCTAGGCTCGCCCCTGAATGTCCTGGATCTCGCCGAGCTAGTGCTTGAGGCGATGAGGGCGAAAAACAACGAACGAGGAGGCCGTGATGGCCAAAGCTGATGGCTTTGAACTGCCTGGAGACCTGCACTACGACCGAAAAGATCATCTTTGGGCGCGTTTTGAGGACGGTAAGGTCCGGGTTGGCCTCGATGCGTTGGCTCAGAAATCGGCGGGAGCGGTCAAGCACGTCCAACTCAAGCCGGTGGGAACCCAGTTGGCCAAGAAGCGCATGTTCGGCACCATCGAGGCCGGCAAGTACGTGGGTGCGTTCAGGGCGCCGGTAGGCGGCTTTCTAGTCGAGACCAACCAGGCGGTGGTGGACAAGCCATCGCTAATTAACGAGGACCCCTTCGGTGAAGGCTGGTTGGTGGTAATCGAGCCAACCAACCTGCAGGAAGACCTAATGGACCTGGTTCACGGCGAGGCAGAGGTACAAGCCTGGCTTGAGGAAGAATTGAAAGACTACCGCCAGAAGGGATTGCTCAAGTAGCTGCGCTAGTGGCGAAACCACTCCTTGCTTAACTCAAGAAGATGACCGAATACCACCCTCATCTCACCGCGACGACACCTCGCGCCACAGCGACGTGGGAGAACGGCTTGATAGCAAAAACCAAGGTGAGACGACATCGGGCCTTGTCTCTCGACGAACTGCGCTACCTTGGAGGACAAGACTCAGGCCCCTATCTCATCCACGTCCACGTGCGTTCACCTGCGGTTCCAATTCACGCCACCTGCCGCCGCAGGGTGAGAGAGGCAAAGGCCAGCATCAAAGCGGCAAAGACCACCAGCATCGCCAGATTGAACAGAACCTGGGGCTCGCCGAGTCCAAGCCCCTTGATCATCACATCCCGTAGTGCGAAGTTGGCATAGGTAATCGGCATGACATAGGCCAACTCCTTCAGGACAACCGGCATGTCCGCGACCGGCCAGAAGATCCCCGAAAGCAACCCCTGGGGAATGATCACCATGGGGATGAACTGCAGAACTTGAAGCTCGTTTCGGGTAAAGGTCGAGAGGAATATCCCCAGGTTCACGGCGCCCACCGTCAGAACGATCTCGATGACGAAAACGATTAGAAGGTTGCCGGCGTGGTGAATCTGTATGACATAGACGGCAAATAGAAGCAGGACAGCGGCCTGAATGATCGCAAAGACCGAGAAGCCCAACATATAGCCAACGGTGATCTCCGCCCGGCTGATCGGCGAGGCCATCAGTCGCTCGAGGGTGCCCTGCGACCTCTCCCGAAGAAAGCTCACGGAGGCCAGAAGGAAGACAAAGAAGAAGGCAAAGTAGCCAATAGCCACCGGGGCGAAATAGTCAAGTTGGTCGAAGGCCTGGCCGCCATACAGATATACGGCGTCGAGCTTGAAGGGCTCGCCAGCAAGGCCTGCCGCATTGGCCTGGCCAGAGGCGGCCGACAGCAACGCCGGCGCGGCCTCGCGGAGAGAGCGAGTCAGGGCCATCATCACATTGCCGCTCACCGCCGGGTTTGATCCTTCCAGAATCATCGCCACGTTTGGTTGTTTGCGGGCCAGCACCTCTTTGGAGAAATCGGGGCCGAAAACCACCGCCCCTTTGACCTTGCCGTTCTTAACCTGGTCCTCCACCGCCGACCGCTCCAGCCTCACAACGACGATGTCCTTGTTCGTTCCCAGGCTATCGACCAGTCCTCTCGCCAGAGATACAGTTCCGGCGGGGCTCGATGCGCCCTGGTCCTCGTTCACCACTCCTAGAGCCATAGGTTGCACTTCCGCCCGGAACAGCAAGCCGACCAGAGTCAGGATGACCACCGGCACCACAAACAGCAGGCCGAGCGTGCGGTAGTCGTGGAGAAACTGGTTGATAATGCGTTTGGCTATGGCCAGAGTTCTTGCAGTGCTCATGGTGCTCCTTGTCCAAGGTCGAATTATGAATTATGAAGCGTGGGAGGGAAGACTGAACATTCTGTAACTTCGCCATCCCACTTCATCCCTTATCCCTCGTCCCTCGTCATTCATAATTCATCCTTCCGTCCGCAAAGAAGAGGAAGGCTTCTTCAAGACTGGTTTGACCGGTCATACGCCGCAACTCGCCCGGGGATCCTTCGGCCAGAAGCTTCCCCTCCCTCATGAAACCCAGCCTGTCGCAGCGGTCCGCCTCGTCCATGACGTGGCTCGAGACGACGATGGTCGTTCCGTTGGCGGCCAACTGGCGGAAATGTGTCCAGAAGCTCTTGCGGAGGTAGGGATCGACGCCAACCG
>JAUSEJ010000725.1 GCA_030650265.1 Dehalococcoidia bacterium
TCAACGATCACCGACCGGTGCGGAGGGAGGCGACGTTCTCGAACCCCATGGTGTACAGGCTGTGGTAGAAACCACCGAGCGTCATCAGCTCGTGGTGGTTCCCTTGCTCGACGATCCGGCCGTGGTTTAACAGCGGGATCCGGTCGGCGTCGTGCACGGTGGAGAGACGGTGGGCGATGACGATGGCGCTCCGGCCTCTTAGCAATCCATCGATGCCTGCCTGCAGCAAGTGCTCGGTGTAGGTGTCAATGCCGGCCGTGGCCTCATCCAGCAGGAGGATTCTTGGCGATCGCAGCATTGCGCGGGCAAAGCTGATCAGTTGGCGCTGACCCAGGCTGAGGTTGGCGCCATGTTCAAGCAGCAGTGTGTCGTAACCCTCTGGCAGGCGCATGATGATATCGTGCACTCCCACGGCGCGCGCGGCCGCCTCAATTTCCTCATGGGTGGCGTCCGGTCGGCCAAAGGCGATGTTGTCGCTCACGGTGCCGGAGAAAATGACCGGGTCCTGAAGGACGATGCCTTCTTGCTCCCGCAGCGATCGCGTGGTTACGGTGCGAATGTCATGGCCGTCGATCAGGATCGCCCCGCCCGTCACATCGTAGAACCTGGCCAGTAGGCTGATAATCGTGCTCTTCCCGGCGCCGGTCGGCCCGACGATGGCGATGTGCTCGCCGGGTTGGACGGAGAAACTGACGTCGTGCAAGACCTCGGTGGCGGGCGAGTAACCGAAGCGCACGTCGCGAAATTCGATGGCGCCCTTTGCGTTTGCTAAGATGGTCGCATCCGGCGCGTCCGCTACTTGCTGAGGCGTGTCGAGAATCTCGAAAATCCGCTCGGCGGCCACCGTGGCCCGTTGCATGTTGGTGTACTGCTGAGTAGCTTCGCGAATGGGGTCGAAGAAGCGACTAATGTAGAGCAGGAACGAAACGAGAAACCCCAAAGGCAGCTCGCCTTGGAACGTCATGATGCCACCCACGACGATGGTAACGGCCATCGCCAGCGCCGAAACCACTTCCACCAGGGGCTGGACCAGCGCCGAAATCTGCCCGGCCCGCAGATTCACCTGCCGGTTTTCCGCGTTGACGTTTTCGAATTCCCGGGCATTGGTACGCTCCCGCGTGAGACTCTGGATCACGCGCACGCCCGAGACGTTCTCCTGAATGTTAGCGTTCACCGCCGAGATCGCGTTGCGGGCCTGGAGGAAAGAGCGCCGGGCGTAGCGCTGCCAGAAGAAAAGAATTCCCGCCAGAATAGGCACGCTGAGCGATACCAGTAGGGCGAGCTTCCAGTTCAGAAGGAAGAGCGTGACCAGTATCCCCACCAGGCTAAGCATGCTGCCGATGATCGACAACAAGCCGTTGCTGAGCAACTGCTGCAGGACGATGACGTCATTCTGCATCCGGGCCATAATGCGACCGGTCTCATTGTGGTCGAAGAAGCTCAGCGATAGACCCTCGATGTGCCGGAACATGTCCGCGGCGATCCGGTAGAGGCCGTGTTGGCTTACCCAGGTCATCTGGTAAACCTGCTGGTACTGAGCCAGCCACATCACGGTATTGTTCGCCAGAAAGAAGAGGCACATCCAGAGTAAGCCACCGGCGTCGCCGGCGCGAATGGCGTTGATCCCAAGGCCCGGGATCAGCGGATTGAGGATTGCCGTCGCGGTGTACAGCAACAACATCGCCGTCCCGAAGGCGATCCGGCGTCTGTACTCGGCGACGTAGACCCAAAGTCGCTTCATTAGACGATAGTCGAACGGCCTGCCGAAATCCTCCTCGGAGATGGAAAGGTTGTTTTCCACTCCCCGGCCGCCCATCAGCCCACCCGCCGCGCCGCCCAGCGCCATTCTTTGTAGGCCTCCCCGGCCGCCACCCATCATGGCTGCCCCTCCATTCCGGCCCTGGTCACTGGGAGACTTTCCGATCTGTCATCCTGCTGCTGCAGTTGCAGATTGTAGATCTTCTGGTAGAGGCCCGCTTGCTGCACCAGATCCTCGTGTCGCCCCTGCTGCACGATCCGGCCGTTCTGAAACACCAGGATCTGGTCTGCCTGTTTAATTGTTCTAAGCCGGTGGGCAATGACGAATGACGTCCGGCCCTTGATCAGCGCCGCCAGAGCCTGCTGGATCAAATACTCCGTCTCCATGTCCACCGCTGACGTGGAATCGTCCAGCAATAGCACCTTGGGATCCATTAGCAGGGTGCGGGCGATGGCGATCCGCTGCTTTTGACCGCCGGAAAGCGTTGTCCCCCGCTCACTCACCCAGGTGTCGTAGCCATCGGGCAGCGACTGAATGAAGTCGTGGATCTGGGCGATCCGCGCTACCCGCTCGATCTCGTCCCGGGCGGCATTCGGCTTGCCGTAGGCGATGTTCTCCCGGATGGTCGCACTGAAGAGAAACACATCTTGCAGCACCACCCCGACGTTCTGGCGCAGTGACTCCAGCGTAATGCTCCTTGTATCTATGCCGTCGATCGTGATCTTGCCCGCGGTGGCATCGTAATAACGGGGCAACAGGTTCAAGACTGTGGTCTTGCCGCTGCCGGTGGGACCGAGCAAGGCAATGGTCTCTCCCGGCCTGGCGTCAATAACTATGTCGGCGACTACCAGTGGAGACTTCTTTGAATAGGCGAAAGACACACCTTCATAGCGAACGCGCCCTTTGACATTCTCAAGGGGACGGGCGTCCGGCGCCTCCTGGACCTCGGACGGCATGTCGATGATCTCGAAAATGCGCTCTCCCGCCGTAACAGCCCGCGTCCCCATATTGAGCAAAGCTCCCAGGGTCCGCAGCGGCGTCGCCAACTGCGACCGGTACTCGGTGAAGGCCACCAGCACGCCGATGCTGATCGCACCGTCAAGCACTAAATTGCCACCATACCAGAGAATGGCGAGGGCGACGAAGTTCAAGACGTAGAGGAGGAAGGGCTGGTTGAAGGCAGCCATCCGGTTGGCCTGAAGGCTCTTTTCCCTAACGGCCCAGTTGGCAAGCCGGAACCGCTCAAACTGGCGTTCCTCCTGGGAGTAGGCTTTCACGGCGCGGATCCCGATGATGCTTTCTTGCAAGACCGACGCTTCGACCCCGAAGGCCTGTTGCACTTGTGTCCACAGCGGCCGGATGCGGCGAGTGAAAGTGGCGCTCAAGATAGTCACCACGGGAATGGTGAGAAATACCACCAGCGCCAGTTGCCAGTTCATGGATAACATGATCGCCGCGACCACAATGACCAGGCCGAAGGTGTAAACCGCGCGCAGCAGGCCATTGCTAAGGAACTGGCGGCTCACGTCCACATCGACCGTCGCCCGGGACATCATCTGCCCGGTCTCCATCTGATCGTGGAACGAGAAGCTTAGCGACTGCGCTTTCTGGTAGAAATCGCGACGCAAATCGTAGGCGACCTGCTGGGAAAGGTATTCGCCCATGTAGGTCTGCATGTAAGAGAACAGTCCCTTACCGATGCTGCAGCCGACGACGGCGATGGCCGTATAGACCAGCACAGTCTCGTCGTGCTGCTGGATGCCGACGTCGATGGCATTTTTGAGCAGCCAGGGGGTTAGGGAGGTGAACGCGATGGACCCGGCGAGGCCGAGATAAGCGATAGCGACGGCGCCGAGATGGCCACGCAAGTAGACTAACAGGCGGAGAAGCACTCCCATCAGTCAGGCAATCCGCGATCGGCCTGGCCGAGACGTTCGGTCAGGTCGTTGAGCGCGTCCAACAGGGCGTTGGCTCGTATCGTTCCTAGTATGTCTACCAGCCGCACCTCCATGGCCGCTCGCTCATTGCGGATATCGTCGGCGACGGCGGCGGCGGCGGGCGTCAGGGACAGGCACGTGCGGCGGCGATCGACCTCGTCAGTCACGCGGCGGAAAAGGCCACGCTCGACTAAACGATCTACTAGCGCCGATATCGTCGGCTGATCGGCGATGACCGATTCAGCCAGGGCTGTCAGCCCCATGCCCGGACAGGCTTCTACGGCGAGAATAACCGCCGCCTGGCGTCCGGTGAGCCCTAAATGGGCGAGTCGCGCGCGATAATCACGGGTGGCAACCCGGTATGCGCGTCGCAGGGCGGTGTGAAGCGTGGTTTCTCGATCGGCCATGTCCATAGTATACATATAATTCGTACACTATGCAATAGCCGGTCTACTGTGCTTTGAAGTTGGCGATCCAGTTGGCGTCGTCCGGAATGCCGGCCAATCTTGCCCAATTGCCGATTCCGCCGGCCAGCGCATATGCTCCCAATTCGCCGGAATAGGCAAAACACATGTCCTCTGCCCCGGGCGTCGGCGGCGGGAAGAAGACTTTCTGGACCTTCTCCTCCCCTTTGTAGAGGGCATACTTCCCTGACCCTTCCGCCCGAAACTCGTGGGGACCGCTGGCATCGATCCCGATCCGGACGGGCTGACGGCCTCTCGTCATGAACAAGGGTGGTGGGCGCAGGAGAAAACCGGGCCTTACTCTACCTGGATGCTTTTTTGCCATCTCCGTCAGCGATTCGCCGCGGTCATAGCTCTGGTAGGTTCCCAAAGCCCGTTGCCACGTCCCCACCTCTTCGATCACCTCTGTGTCCCTTACACCACGGCAACCGATCTCCCATTTGAGAATCACATCTCTCGGAATGGCTGGATAGCTCTTTTCTAATTCGTCGAGCCGGCTCATCCATTTGACCTTCCATACAAAATGAACGGTGAATTGGCCAAGACAAAGAGGGGCAAGGAAGTCACTCTTCGCTGCCCCTCTTCACCCTCTACCCGTCCTGTCTACTTAGGGTGGCTCGCCGAAGACAGGGTGTTGGCGTAATACTCGATACCCTTTGTAAGTGTCAAGTCGCCGATCTTCTTGCTCATGGCAATTACGGTTTGAATGTCCAGAACCGGTATGTTGGAGTACCCGTTCTTCGCTAGTACAGCGGCTTCAAGCGCCAACTTCTTCTTTTCCGCGAGATCCTTCGTGGCAGGAACCTTGTCGATCAACTCGTCCAACCTGGGGTTCCTGAGGTTCAAGTGAACCCCCTTCGTTGAATGGAATATGGTCACCATTCTCTCAAAGTTAAAAATACCGCCCCCGCTGAGTGCGGCAAACGAGGTATTATACATTCCAGGCTGGGGCTTGGGATAACGCAAAGCCCGTAGGGCATCGGCCGTCGCGGTTTCCATTTGCGCGGAGACGCCTACCTTCTGCCAGTAGCCCCCTACCGCCTCGTTAAGACTGCCCTGAACGCCGCTACCCGCCGAAGTCCAGATCTTGGTCGTGAAACCATTGGCGTACCCCGCCCCCGTCAACAGCTTTTTCGCCCCTTCAGGGTCGTAGGGATCCGGTTTCAGAAGATTAGCATCCCAGAAGTAGGCGGTTGGGAGAGCAAAGAACAGGGCGGACGGTACCGCGTATCCGGCAAGCAGTTTGTCGCCCAATTCCTTGCGGTTGATGGCCAGGGACAGGGCCTTTCGCACGTCAATGTTGCCGAACGCGTACTTATCGGGATTGTCAAGGTCGTAGTACAACGCCAGGGAGTATTGGCTTGCCCCATCATGGCCGACAATACGCATGCCTGCTGCCTTGAGCCCCGGGGCCGAATCAGGCACTATCGGGGCCAGGTCCAGCTCTCCAGTCTTGAACATGGCGACCTTGGTTGCCTCTTCAGCGACATTGACAAGCGTCATGTTCTTGAACTTCGGCACTTCTCGCCAGTGACTCTCGACGGCCTCCAGTTCGACTTTCACCGAGGCTTGAAAGCTCAGGACCTTCCACGGTCCGCTGCCCACGGGATTCTGCCGGAAGTAGTCCTCGCCTTTTGTCTCGATGTACTTCTTCGGCACTACGGCCTGGCTGTTCCCAAAATCGTTGAAACCCTTTATCAGCTCGAATTGCGGACTTGTGAGGCGCAGCACCACCGTGTAAGCGTCCTTCAAGTCGATACCGGCTACTTCTGTGGCCCAAACTGTCGTATCGATGTTTGTACTCTTGGTAGACATAATACGTTCGAGGCTGAATTTGACATCTTCCCCCGTGAGGTCGCTACCATCGTGGAACTTGACGCCCTTCCTGATATAGAAGGTGTGGGTCTTGCCGTCCGCAGATATCTCCCACCGCTCAGCGAGGGCAGGCCTTAGCTGCCCCGCGGGGCTAACGTCGACCAGGGTGTCGAAGACAGCGGCACTCATCCCCTGATAGTTGTTACCGCTCCCCTGTACAGTGGGGTCCAGAGTGCTCATGCTCGCGGGCCTGCCTAAGACCACGAGGCTTCCTTGAGGCTTTACCGGCGTAGGAGACTTAGCGGCGCTAGGCGTTGATTGCCCGGTGCTAGGTGTAGTTTGCCCGGTCGGACTTTCCGACTTGCTCGGCGACGCTGGAGTCGTCGAGCATGAGGCCAAGAGCATGATGGCAACGACAGCCAACGCAGAAACATGCCCAAACAGGTCCAGACGCTCTCTCATGGTTTTCTCCTTTGATATACATTCGCTGTGTCGAAACTGGAGTCGAGCAGCCTAACTGCTCCGGGAATCGCCTTTGATGCCCATGGTCCCTATCTCAAGATGATTTGCGCTGGATTTATGGCATCGTATCCTCTCCTGTTGCCGGTAATTCGGAAAGCCTCCGGTACCATTTCCAGCCCCTCTAGTTGGTGAGTAATAGTAGGACTCACTTGAATCCTCTTGCTACTCATTTGATGGACAAGATAGGCTACCTCTCTCTCGCTCAAGGAACCGCCAAGGTGGAAATACCTCCTTTCCCGAAAGATATTGGGGGAGATTTGCATGGTTTCATCATACCGGGAAACATCCACTACTTTTCCCCGCTTCTTGGAAATCAGTAACGCCTCTTTGAGAGGCTCAACGCCGGATAGCCCGACTCTGGGGTCTCCCCCGGCGGTATTAAAGACAATGTCAGCCCCCGCGCCGCCAGTCAGGTTCCGGATAGCTTCAACTGGTGAGTCTTCCGCCGTGTTGACGACATGATCGGCGCCCAACAACCGCGATACCTCTAGGCTACGGTTTCTTCTGGCCGTGGCTATTACGATACCGGCGCCAGCCAACCTGGCGATCTGCATGATCCCGAGTCCCATGGCGCCCTGGCCCTGAACCACCACCGTGTCACCCAGGGCGATCTCGGCTAAGGCAACCGTCTTCAGACAAGCCGTAAGAGCTTGAATGCAGGCTCCCTCGCCATAGGATATGGTGTCGGGAATCTCGACCAGGCAACTGGCCGGTATGGCGGCATACTCGGCAAAGCAGCCCGGTAGCGTTTCATCACCTATTGTGCGAACGTTCTGACAACGATCTTCTTCACCGGAACGGCAAGCCGGGCAGGCGCCACAAGCAAGCCTTGCGTTCCACACGGCTACCCGGCTGCCCTTTTTCAAAGAAGTGACTCCTTCGCCAGCGGCGACAACCTCACCCGAGAATTCATGGCCGAAGAGTTGCAGCGGCAAAGCCCCACCCTTGAAGAATGTGCTGGTTGCTCCTCCCCCACCGCTTCCTTCAAACGCCACCACCTCGGTGA
>JAUSEJ010000729.1 GCA_030650265.1 Dehalococcoidia bacterium
GTTCAATGGAGCGAGATGGGGACAAGTATCCGGGTTGGTGAGTCGGCCTATAGAAAATGCTGGTCAGCCTTTGACACGTTGCATCGTCAGATCGCAATAGCCCTGATTACCTCAAGCTTCGCCGATACGCCCAGGCGAGCAGGGCCAGGTCGCGGGCCGCTGCGGTGCAAAGGCGTTGAGGGTCTGGCTTCTTGCCGACCCGGCCGAGGTCCAGACGATCGGCGTCCCAGCAGGTGAGTACCGTCACGTCGCCAACGACTGATCCGTTGGTATGGTCGCGGCAAGCCACGAGTAGCAGTTCGAGATCATCGGGCTTTAGTTCGAAGGCCCTTCCGGCTAGATCTTCAGCATAACCGGCAGAGCGCGCTCCATGCAGTGGATCCCTGCCGTCGTTTAGCCGCCCGAGGTCATGAAAGAAGGCGAAAAGCTCAACCACCTCCGTCTTGGCGCCGGTTTGTCTGGCCAGGCGCAGTCCGTTGTGCCGCACGCGCGCCCAGTGTCGTACCCCATGGATTCCCATCCAGTTCAAGGCGTAGGTTTCCTGCAGGATGTCGAGGAGATCTTTGCGAATCACAGACACCGGCTCATTCACCTATAAGCTTGATTTGGCCGTCTCCGACAACGGGTAGAAGGGCGGATCGTCTCGCCCTGGCAGGCTCGACTGCTTCGTCCTGGCTATGACTCAGACACTTTCTTGCTGGCTTCCTTCGCCTTCTTGTCAATGATCGGGATAATAACCGTCTTGAGTCCTCTTCCCGACTCGATTATTTCTTTCTTTTGCCTGAGAAGCTTTCTCTCTCTTCTCTGCCAGCGCTCGTCCATAACAACCTCTACCTCGTCCTGTATATTTCGGCAGCAGCAATAAGGGTGCCCAACCGATCGATCAGCTTACAGCTAGTAGATCTTCGTCTTCTTCCGCAGGGCAAGGCGTCTCTAGCTCGACTGTAACGCGCCCGTTAAGGACGCTCAGTATTCTTTGTGCGCGCTCGACAGAAACTCCATGGTATTCATTGCGCTCGTCACGCGACACCACTGATTCGCTTACACCCAAGCGATCTGCAAGCTCGTGTTGAGTAATGCCATTGGCGATTCTCAAGGCGATCAGTAGTTGTCCGAGCTGAGTGAGGCGTCTGATTATCGGGAATTCTCGCCGACGAACCTTCTCGTACCAATCAATCTCCTCTTCAAGCTGAGCGTGAAAGGAAAGCAGTGGCTGCATGCCCCGCTCTACCTCTTCAGTTGAGAGAGCCGCTTTGCCGAGTGCATCTCGCTGTTGCGCTGCCACCCTCTTATCCTGATCGAGACGTCTCAACGCCTCCTGGTACTCTGGTTCACTTCTAATCATGGTCTCCTCCTTGCCACAACTGGTCCACCATGGTTCCCAGGTTGCCAACCAAGCGATTACGCCAATCTTTGTCCCAAGCATCTGATTGAACGTCTTGGCCGGTTACGAGAAATGACTTGCGCCACTCGTGCAACGACATCTGATAGTCACCAACTGGAAGAACGCCGTCTGACGTGAACAGTGGCAGCAACATGAACTCGCAATGCCTGCATGTGAACCTTAACATATATGCTAAGTATTGTCAACTTATGGCGAAAGCTCACGCCTACCCATGGCATTTGTGATAGAATCTCCATTGGCTGGATCTCCGTTTGAGTTGGCAACTATCGTGCGATAAGCAAGTAGTGAGGCGGATATATGGACAAGCACACACCCGAGAGGTCTGATGCGGAACAATTACGCCAGGAGTTGATCGATGAGATCACCGCGGATCATGGAGCGCACTGGGCCAAGCAGTACCCACCTGGCTCCTTCGGCTGCCACGAGTTGCTGGATCGCACGGCGCTGATAGCCGACCTGGTAGACCGCCATGTTCTCTCTCATCCGGCCTGCGTCCAGAACAAGGAGTGGTTCGCTCTGGCGGAACAGGCGCTGGCGGCCCTATTGGAACTGTACCAGCGAATTGGCGCCGTCCATATCGACGATCGCTAGGAAGGGCACATGTAGGCGATGGAAAGCAAAAAAGCGGTCGAGTATTGACTAAGTCGAGAATGGCTGGTATCTTAGTATACAATATTGTTTGTTCCCTATTTCACAAAGCATGGGTAGAGACTAGACATATCTTGTGTGCATTTCTGGCGACAGTGGGAAGATAATGGATTCAGGCGTTCAGTCCAAGTCTGTTACCTTTGAGGTGAAGTCATGAATACCCTCGCCAAGCCCCGCCTCGTTCGCTTGTGTAGAACTCTGTCAATAGTCTTCGGCGCCCTTGCAGTAGTTGTCGGAATTGTGGTCCTCTTGGGCTGGACCCTCGATCTTGCCGTGCTGAAGAGCATCCTGCCAGATTTCGTTTCGATGAAAGCAAACACGGCGCTGGCCTTTGTTCTGGCAGGCACAGCCCTTCTCCTCCTGCAAGTGGAAACAGCAGGCTCCTGGCGGCGCGGCCTTGTCTTTGCCTGCGCTGGCGCCGTTGCCCTCTTGGGGACCCTGAATCTGGCGGAGTATCTCTGGGGCCTGGACCTTGGTATCGACCAACTTCTCTTTCGAGACCCCCAAGTCACACCAGTGCCGCCGGGTCGGATGGCAGTTACTGCAGCCTTGAGCTTTCTCCTTCTCGGGTCGGCCCTGCTGATCTCGGCCAAAGGCGGCCAGCGCAGCCTCTATCTGGTCCATATCCTTAGCCTGACGGTAAATTCGCTCTCCTATCTCGCCCTTATCGGCTATGCCTATGACGCCCGGGCTCTCTACGACTTCGGGCCTTACTCCGCCATGGCTTTGCACACGGCGTTGACCTTCGCATTCCTCTCTCTTGGCGTGCTCTTCGTCGGGCCGGACAAAGGCATCATGGTCGTCGCCACTAGCAATAGCGCCGGTGGAAGGCTAATTCGCCAGTTTCTTCCCCTGATCGTCCTCGTCCAAATACTATTCGGCAAGCTCGTGTTGTTGTTCCTCGCCCATGACGATACCGACGACTCTTTCTTCATGGCCCTGGTCGTGACCATGAACACCCTGGTTTCGGCCGGGCTGGTCTTTCCGAGCGCCTGGTCGCAACACTGGACGTTGGTTCAGAGAATACGGGCTGAAGAAGGGCGCGAGGCCGCCACTGAGAGGCTACGGGAGAGCGAGCGTCTACTGAACGATACTCAAAAGATCTCGAAGGTCGGTGGTTGGGAATACGATGTGGCCGCCTGTATAGTATTCTGGACCGATGAAGTTTATCGCATTTACGGTGTGGACCATAGCTACGACCCAAATGACATCACGAAAGCGATCAGTTTCTATGCCGAAAAGGATCAGAAGATAGTCGACGAGGCCTTCCAGAATGCCGTCAGGCGAGGCCGACCCTACGATCTAGAATTGCAGTTCAATGCAGACGATGGCACGCCAAAATGGGTGCGCACCGTTGGACATCCTATCATTGCAGACGGCAAGATCATCAAGGTGGTCGGCAACATTGTAGACATCTCCGAGAAGAAGCGAGCCGAGAAGGCGCTGGAAGAGAGCGAAAGTCGTTACCACAATCTTGCGAGGCTCTCGCCGGTTGGCATCTTCTACACCGATAACGATGGCAATTGCCTTTATGTCAATGAGCGCTGGACCGAGATCTCCGGCCTCAGCTTTGAGGAAGCCCTCGGAGAAGGCTGGGCCAAAGGCCTTCATCCTGACGATCTGGAGCGCGTATTGGCCGAATGGTCCCGTTGCGCCAGACAACAACTACCATTTAGGAGTGAGTATCGTATCCTGAGCAAGGGGGGCAAGACAAGCTGGGTTCTTGGCCAGGCGATAGCGCAAAGAGACGAGACCGGGGAGGCAGTAGGATATGTCGGGACGATCACGGACATCACCGACCGCAAGCTAGCCATCGCCCGCTTTGGCGGCGCTCTGGCGACGACCCAGGATGGATTCTGGATCATGGGCCATGATTTGCGCTTCGAGTTCGTAAACCAAGCCTACTGCCAGATGATGGGCTATGACGCGGAAGAACTGCTTGCCATGGGGGTTTCTGACGTCGAAGCGGTCGAAACTCCAGAGGACAGTCTTCGCCACGCAAAGAACATCGCCACACACGGACGCGATCTCTTCTCCACCCGTCACCGGCGCAAAGACGGCAGTCTAATCGAGTTGGAAGTGAGCGCGACCTACGACAAGAGCCAAGATCTCATGTTTGCTTTCCTACGCGATATTTCAGAGCGCAGGAAGGCGGAAGAGGCGCTGCGCGAGAGTGAGACAAGATTGTTGGCCGCCCAAGTTACGGCGCAAATTGGCAACTGGGACCGGAACCTCGAAACGAATGAACTCTACTGGTCCGCGGTAAACTACAGTATCTTCGGATTTGATCCCGACAAGGTATCTCCTTCTATCGGGGCATTCATGGACTCCGTGGACCCCGATGAGCGAGAGTACGTAAACGCAGCCGTAAAAGCAGCCTGGGACAACCAGAAACCTTACGACATCGACATGCGCATTATCAGGCCGGATGGCACGAGGCGAGTGGTCAACGCCAAAGCCGAAGTGCTTTTTGACGGGAATGGCAAAGCGGTGCGAATAATCGGCACCGTCCAGGATATAACCGACCGCAAACTGGCGGAGGAAGCCCTGGTCCGGCTAAAACAGGCGGTTGAGTCCTCCGGAGAGGTCGTGTTTACCACCGATCGCGATGGTATATTCACGTTCGTCAATCCGTCCTTCACAGAGGTCTACGGCTTCAGCGCTGATGAGGTCGTCGGCAAGACAACGCCTCGCGTCTTGAAGAGCGGGTTGATGAATCAGGAGGCTTACCAGATCTTCTGGCAGACAATCCTCGGTGGTTATAACGTGAAGGGAGAATTGACAAACAAGACCAAAGATGGCCGGATGCTAACCATCGATGGCTCCGCCAGCCCGATTCTGGACGACAACGGTCGCATCATCGGCTTCCTGGGTATTCAACGAGATGTTACCGAGCGCAAACGGATGGAAGAGCAGCTAAGTCGCGCCCAGCGTCTGGAAATGGCCGGACAGATCGCCGGCCAGGTTGCTCACGACTTCAATAACCTGCTGACTCCCATGACGGCCTATCCGGAGCTAATGAGAATCGAATTGCCCGCGAACCATCCGGCGCTCCGGTACGCCGACCTGATTCTGAGTTCGGCTGAGCAGATGGCCGCCATAAACGACGACCTTCTGACGTTGTCCAGGCGCGGACATTTCAACCAGGAGCCCACAGATTTCAACAGTATAGTACGTGAGGCCAGTGATCACATGTCCTCGTTGCCCTCTACTCTTCATCTCGAGATGAACCTGGCGAGTGACTTGATGCCGATCAATTGCTCCAGGTCGCAGCTTCTGCGCGTGATCTCGAATCTCCTGGTCAATGCTAGAGACGCCATGCAGGATAGGGGCCTGCTTACCATAAAGACCGGGAACGTGTCCGTGGATGAATCTCTGCCGGGCGCTGACATGGTTGTGTTGGGGAAATGTGTTCTCTTTCAGGTGACCGATACCGGTTGCGGCATGTCCGAGGAGACGAGAAGCAAGATCTTTGAGCCTTTTTTCACGACGAAACATGCCGACCGGCGTCGCGGCTCAGGCCTGGGTCTGAGCATAGTGCAAGCCATCGTGGGCGACCATAAGGGTTATGTCAATGTGGAAAGCAAAGTGGGGATTGGCACGACCTTTAGCATCTATCTGCCGGTCAGCCCGGAGGCGGCAGTACAGGCTATGCGAGGCTCGGCGGTCCAGGGCGGGAAAGAAAGAATCCTGCTTGTCGACGATGACGAGCTTCAGCGGGAAGTAGCCGGATCTCTGCTGACAAAGATGGGCTACGAGGTGAACGCCGTGTCCAGCGGGTTGGAGGCGTTGGCTTATCTGCGGGAACATAAAGCCGATCTAATATTGCTGGATATGATCATGCCGGGCGGGATCGACGGGCTGGAAACCTATCGCCAGATCGTGCAAATGAACCCGGGCCAGAAAGCAATCATCGTTTCCGGCCACGCCGAAACCAACCGCGTCCGGGAAGCGCAAGCATTGGGTTCCGGCCAGTTCCTGCGAAAACCGATAACTCTCCAGAAACTGGCCAAGGCAGTGCGAGACGAGTTGGAGCGTGCCTGATCTTTCGAAAGCCTGCGCAGCGTCGGCAATCCCGTCATGCACGACTGTGTTGATGATAAGAGATGGATTGACAGCGTATCCCACCATACAATGCAATGCCCGGTTCTAAGTACGCTACGGATGTGATATTCCACTTGCCAGTTGGCC
>JAUSEJ010000736.1 GCA_030650265.1 Dehalococcoidia bacterium
GGACGTAGAGAACCCAGGCCGAGACTTTTCCCAACGTGGTTTGGCCCGCCAGTTGCCAGTAATACGAACCAAAGCCGGCGTAGGGCAAGTGCTGCATGTATTGCAGGCGCGGTCCCACTAGCCAGATGATGAGCGTGAAGGCGAGACTGGCCAGGATTGCGGCATATAGGGTGAAGCGGTCGCCTGTCAATCCAAAGGGGAGTTTGCTCTTGGGGGGATCCGGCCTGGCTGAGATACCGTGATGCGCCTTCAACTGTCCCTCATTCTGCATACTTTCACCTCGCTCTACCCTGCATAGAAGCCAGATCGCCGATTGTCTGTGCTTCTTGGCCGTGGTAACAGTTTAGCATGTTGGGGAGACCGTGACAACAACAAATAGTTCAGCGATCACCGGGCGCCGCAAGCGAAGAAGAAGCCCCAAGTATTTTGGGCTTATCGCTCAAAGGTCGTCGCGTCCGGCGAGAATGTCCAGGGGGTTGACGACTGACACGTACTTCCGTCACCACCTACCTTCTCTATCTTCAAAGTACTATCGGCGGGCATCGTGAGTAGAATGACACCGTGAGGGTTCCCCAGCCCGACGCCACCGGCCGATGTTCCTGACAGAAAACGGTCGTAACAATAGACCGCCCCTTGAGCTTTCACTTTGGCGAAGTCCTGATTGGTAACCCCATCATTCTGCGGCGAGAACGAGTATAGTCCCATTTTGAGGCCCTTGATGGAGTTGCCGGCGGAGAAAATGGGCTGTGTAGGGTCAAGGTAATCGTGGACCAACGCCAGGGCCGAACTGATGTCGGTGGAGTCCCTGTACGATATTCCGGGGAAGAACCAGTTACCCTGCGCCGTGCCAACGATGTCTTGCATGTAGGCGCCAACTCTTGGCTCCGCCGACCTCAGCTTTGCGCCAAAGACGCTGCCCAGTTTGGTCTCGAACTTGGCCCTGAGTGCTGGCGAGAAGTAGTCGACGGGCGACACATAGTAGGGATAGTCGTAGGAATAGTGGGCGATATTGGCAAACCTGGCCGGGGCCAAACGATTGTCGGTGGCGCCAAAATCGACGCCGGCCGAATCGGTGCCGATTCCCAACTGCTCACCAGAGTCCAGTTGGATGAGCAACTGCTCGCGACGGCACGTGGTTACCGTCGCTGTACCGTCGGGAAAGGAACTGCATCTGGCCTCGCCTTTGTCGAATTCCTGACGCAGTTTGTCGGCGATGGAAGAGAGGTGGTAGAAGTAAGCTCTGAACTCGCGACAAGGGTAGAAGTACACCTGATAGTTTCCGCTACCGGTGTCGCAGCTAGCTTTCCAAATCTCGGTAACCCAAACTTTTCCCGGCGCATTCACCGGCTTCTTGGGTGGAGCCTGGCCCGGCAGGGCCATGGCGAAGCTGGAATGTTTCGCCGGAAACAGATGTATGGGCAGCGAAAGCCAACCGAGTGGACGGAAGGCAAAGAACTCATCAAGGGCCATGGGCAGGGTGTCGAACAAAGGCTGACTGATATCGGCCGGGCAGCCAGGTATTTGTGAACGCACATCTTGAGAGCGGGGGCTCGTCGAACTTGGATTCGGCGCTGAAACTGTCGTCACCGCGGGCATTGCAGCGGGCGTGGGTAGTGACAACTTGGAGGCGGCCGTGACGGTGGCGGTGGGAAATGATTCTTCCCGCGTAGACACGGTCACATCGCACGCTGTTCCGGCCATGATCAAGCATGCAAGGACTATGACGCCAAGACCACGCCCCATTTTTGACAATGCGATATTCCCACTTTCGCAAATGCTTACTTAACATAAGGCATGGAATGCAAATCGCCGATTTCAAACTCGACTTAGTAACGGCTATAGTTTAGCATGTTGGGAAGAACTGGACAATGCGATGGCATCAAATTGGCAATGTCGTAACCCGACATTTTGCAGATAATCTTGCCATCCGTGACCGTTGGGGGCGGCCCATCGGCGCCGGCGCCATCAATCTCGCCTGAATCTGAACCGACAGGATGGGAGTTGCGCTGGGGAGTCTCAGGACCCGGCGAGCCACTGTCGTAGGGCGCTTTCCCTCTGCGCCTGTATCCTTACTTCTGCGTCGCCCCTCAAGGCGCTCAGGACGGTGGGGACACATCTTCTGAACAGGCTCAGCCATCGTACAGCCGAAGTTCTACGGTTACCTAACCCGCACGGCCTGTCAACTATCCAAAGGTATGAGAAAGTGAATTTGACAGATTCGGCGTCCTCTGCTATCATATATTCAATCGAATAATGGATGAAGGCGCCCTTAATCGGGATCAAACGGGGAAGTTGGTGCAAAGCCAACACTGTCCCGCAACTGTAACCGGAAAACCAGGGTTGAGGGTTGAGGAGAGTTCGTTCTTCTCTGCCCTCCACCCTTCACCCTTAACCCTCCACCCTAATTCCGGAAGCCAGAGCACCGGCCTTTGTCGTATGCCGAGAGCCTTCGTGGAAAGGCGTGAGCAGACTTAGTCCAAAAGACTTGTGTCCCCTTGTCTCACTCGCTCTAGGCAGGGGACTTTTTGTTGCCGCCGAACCTGTCTCCTGCCTGCTCAGTTTACAGTGGGGATGTCTGTTTTCGGGAGAGTGCGCTTTCCACGAAGGGGAAATACAAGAGGAGGCTGTTTTCCCCTATGAGCAGACTGATCACTTCCGTCGGTGTGGTGTTACTAGTTGCCATTTTGCTTGCCGGTTGCGGCGGCTCCCAACTTGACCGGGCTCAAACGTCGAGTTTGGCTACCTCGTTTCCCATGACAGTCACAGACCATGCAGGCCGGTCTGTGATCATTCAGAAGGCCCCTGAGACTATCGTTTCCCTCGCACCCAGCAATACTGAGATACTTTACGCCCTCGGCCTGGGTAATAAGCTGGTGGCAGTGGACGACTATTCAGACTATCCGGCCGAGGCCGCAACCAAACAGAAGGTTGGCTATTCCAAACCGAATATCGAGACATTGGTTGCCCTATCGCCCGATATCATCTTCGCGGCAACGATTCAAGCGAAACTAGTGGTTCCCGAGCTGGAGAAAAGGGGCTTGACGGTCTTTGTTCTGCAGCCAGGCTCGCTTGAGGCGGTGCTCGATGGCATACTGACCGTGGGCAGAATTATGGACAAATCGAAGGAGGCAGACGCTGTTACGGCTCAGCTCCGCAAGCGGGTAAACGAGATCACAGCCAAGACCGCGTCTGCCAGGGGAAAACCTAGGGTCTTTTTCGAGCTCACCGGAACCCTTAGCACCGCCGGTCCGGGCACTTTCGTCGATGACCTGATAACCAAGGCGGGCGGTACGAACATAGCCGCTGACGCCAAGACGGACTGGCCTCAACTGGGGCAGGAAGCTCTGATCGCCAGGGATCCCGAAGTCATTATCCTGGCAGACCATGGCTTCGGCGAGACGCCGGATAAGGTAAAGGCCAGGCCCGGCTGGAGTGGGATTAGCGCCGTAAAGACCGGACGCATAATCGGCTTCGATCCTAACTTGACGAATAGGCCGGGACCACGCGTCGTGGATGGTTTGGAGTTGATGGCCAGGGCTATTCATCCGGAGTTGTTCCCATGAAAACGGCCGAACTGGGAAGACTAGCCGTATCTCCGGCGGCTCAAGAATCTTACTTGTCCGTGGCCTCCTACCTCAAGGGTAGGCGACGCTGGAGGGTACTGGCCGTGGCGGCGGCTGTTGCGGTGGTGTCGATGCTGATCGCGGCAACCATCGGCTCGGTCGGAATCCCGGTGTCTGCCATAATGCGCATACTCCTGGCAAGGCTCCCTTTTCTGTCCATTGTACCTGATTGGCCTGCCGCCTACGAGGCGATCGTCTTTCAGATTAGGTTGCCTAGAGTGATCATGGCGGCTCTGGTGGGAGGGGCACTCGCCATATCCGGCGCCACTTATCAGGGCATCTTCCGCAATCCCCTGGCAGACCCCTATCTCATCGGAGTGGCATCGGGAGCCGCCTTCGGGGCCACGTTGGCTTTCATGCTGCCCGTCGACGTGTCGTTCCTTGGCCTCGGGCTGGTCCAGATCGCTGCTTTCTTGGGAGCGTTGGCAGTGGTGGCCATCGTCTATTCTCTCGCCAGAGTGGGCAACTCCACGCCCATGACAACCCTCCTCCTGGCAGGAGTGGCCATCGGCTCCCTGTTTTGGGCAGCCACGGCTTTCCTGATGATCGCCGCTGGCGACAAGCTCCGGGTAATTTATATCTGGCTGCTCGGTGGTTTTAGCCTGGGCTATTGGTCCGGGATCGTGGCAATTCTGCCCTACCTGATCGTTGGTCTTGTTGTGACCCTTTTCTATGCGAGGCCCCTGAATGTGATGCAACTGGACGAGGATCAGGCGCGGCAGCTTGGGGTGAATGTCGAGCGGCTCAAGCTGATTCTCGTGGCCGCCGCTTCTCTAATGACCGCTGCTGCGGTATCGGTGAGTGGCATCATCGGCTTCGTTGGGCTGATCGTGCCCCATGTAGTCCGCATGATTTGGGGTCCCGACCACCGTTTTCTTTTGCCGATGTCGGCGCTGGTCGGGAGCGTGTTCCTCGTATGGGCCGATACAGCCTCGCGGATAATCCTTGCCCCGGGCGAACTGCCCGTAGGAATTCTGACGGCGTTGTTTGGCGCCCCCTTCTTTCTATACCTGCTCAGGCAGAAGAAAAAGGCGGTGTTCTAGTGGGTTCTCGTTCGATCATGGAAGTGCAACAGGTCAGCTTCTCCTACGGCAAACGGCGGGTACTGGATCGGATCAGCTTCGGTCTGGCACAAGGCGAGACGCTAGGCATTGTCGGTCCTAACGGCAGCGGTAAGACTACGCTTATCAGGATATTGAGCCGCCTTGCTGCTCCCGATAGCGGCAAGGTGTTGCTGAACGGGCTAGACATACACTCGCTAAGCAGGAGTAAGTTGGCGCGAACTATGGCGGTTGTGCCTCAATTCCCATCTCTGCCTGACGCCTTCACGGCCTTCGAGATCGTCCTCATGGGACGCACGCCCTATCTCGGATTTCTCCACGGCGAGGGGCAGTCTGATATCGCCGCGGCAAGAAAGGCGATGGAGATGACCGACACCTGGATTTTCGCCGAGCGGCGGGTCGGCGAGCTATCGGGAGGAGAGAGGCAGCGGGTGGTCCTGGCGCGGGCCTTTGCCCAGGAGCCATCGCTTCTTCTGCTCGACGAGCCGACGGCGCACCTGGATATTGGTCATCAAATCGAAATGCTTGAATTGGTCAGAAGCCTGAGCCTCAATAGACAGTTGACTGTTCTCGCGGTGTTCCACGACCTCAGTCTAGCGGCGCAGTATTGTGGCCGGCTCATAATGTTGAGTCAGGGTCGCATCTACTGCGAGGGCACTCCCGCTCAGGTAGTCACGGAGGCCATCGTGAGGGACGTCTACAAGGCGGAGGTTCACGTTCACCCCCATCCCCTAAACGGCTTGCCCAGCGTGGTGGCCATTACTTCAGCCGGCGGGAAGAAGATGTAATTAGAAATATCAGCCTATGGCTTTAGCCTAAGGCAGCTCGCGCGGGAATAAAGGAGAACGTATGCGGCAAAAAGAGAGAATAGGCCTGATCGTCGTCAATACGGGCAACGGCAAAGGGAAGACTTCGGCGGCCCTGGGGGTGGCGCTCCGGTCGGTGGGGCACGACTACAATGTCGTAATGATCCAGTTCATCAAGGGCGCCTGGATGTCAGGAGAGGTCCTGGCGGCGAAGCGTCTGGCGCCGAATCTGGAGATCTTGCCCATGGGGAGAGGATTCATCATCAGCGACAAGCAGAAGGCGGCAGAGAAGAATCGCCAGATGGTGCGCACCGCCTGGGAGGTGGCCAAAGAGAAGGCTCTCTCGGGGTTGTACGACGTGGTGATACTTGACGAGATAACCTATACCATGTCGTACGGCATGCTGCCGGTAGAGGAGGTCGTCCAGTTCCTGCGTGAGAAGCCCCCCAAGCTGCACGTCATCATCACCGGTCGCGGCGCCCCACAGGAAATAGTCGATCTGGCCGACCTGGTGACTGAAATGACGGAAATCAAGCACCCGTTCCAGAAAGGCATCAAGGCGCAAGAGGGAATAGACTATTAAGAGGCGTGAATAAGGAGACTGAACAAATGTCCCTATTAGAGAAGACTACAGGCAGAATCGGGCCATTGGACGAAATGGCGATGGCAGCGGCCAGGGCCAGACAGGCCAATCTTACCAAACCGCCTGGCAGCCTGGGCAGGCTGGAGGAGATATCGGTGAGGATCGCCGGCATTACGGGCAATCCGCTGCCTGCTGCAAAGCGCAAGGCCATAATCGTCATGGCGGGAGACCACGGGATCGTTCAAGAGGGTGTCAGCGCCTATCCTCAAGAGGTGACGCCGCAGATGGTGTTCAATTTCCTCCGGGGTGGGGCGGCCATCAACGTTCTTGCCCGCCACGTCGGGGCGCGTGTTGTGGTGGTGGATGTGGGAGTGGCGGCCGAACTCGAACCGCATCCCGATCTGGTGAGGCGGAAAATAGCCTCCGGCACGGCGAACTTTCTCAAAATGCCGGCCATGAGCAGGGAGCAGGCCGTTCAATCGTTGGAAATAGGCATCGAAGTATTCGAGGCAGAATTGGCGAAGGGTCTTGATATTGTGGCTACGGGCGATATGGGCATTGGTAATACTACCGCCTCGACCGCCATCGCCGCCGTCTTCACGGGCGAACCGGTCGGGCTTCTAACCGGCAGGGGCACCGGAATTGGCGACGAGCAACTGGCTCAGAAGGCCAGGGTAATCGAAGAGGCTATTGCCTTCCACCGGCCTGATCGGGAAGACGCCCTCGATGTGCTCGCCAAGGTGGGCGGGTTCGAAATCGGCGGCCTCGCCGGGGTCATTCTCGGCGCCGCCGCCAATCGGATTCCAGTAGTCATCGACGGTTTTATCTCCGGCGCGGCGGCGCTTATTGCGGTCGGCCTCTGTCCGGCGGCGGCGGATTATCTGATCCCAGCTCACAACTCGGTCGAAATTGGACATTTGAGTGTACTTCGCCATCTCGATTTGAGGCCGTTGCTTAATCTCGAATTGCGATTGGGCGAGGGAACCGGCGCGGCCCTGGCCATGTCCCTGGTCGAGGCTTCCCTCAAGATCCTTGATGAGATGGCGACGTTCGCCGAGGCTGGCGTATCCGGGGCCGTGGAGGTTGAGCCTTCTGTGAGAGTTACAGGATGATGGCGGCGGTTTGAGAGGGAGACGTGCCTCGTCTGCGTGGCTCGTGGGCAATCTCCCGTTGGTTGCCGCGAATGGCCTGTCTGATTGGGCCGATTTCGGTGGATGGCAGGCCCGGTATGGGCGAAGCATTCGCAAACTGACTTGGGGTCTTGGCAAGAGAAGGATTGCGAACGCTTTGCCCCTACAACGAGGTGGCACGCTCGAAGTCGTCACAGAGTCTACCTCGTAACTCCGGTCAATCTAACTCCTATTAATCAGTAAAGGAAACCGGGAATGGCGGAACATACGTCGAACTCGGGTGTTCCCCGGATAGTGATCGCCGGGGCGACTAGTGGGGTGGGAAAAACCACGGTGGCCTCGGGCATCATGGCGGCGCTGCGTCGTCGGGATCTGCGGGTGCAGCCCTTCAAGGCGGGGCCTGACTACATCGACCCGGGCTACCATGGTCTGGCGACGGGCACGCCATCGCGGAATCTCGATACCTGGATGCTTTCCTCTCCCACGTTGCTAGAGCTTTTCGCCCGGTCGTCGGAAAAAGCCGATATCGCCGTGATCGAGGGGGTGATGGGGCTGTTCGATGGCCGCACTGGCCGGGACGAGGAAGGCAGCACGGGCCACCTGGCCAAGACACTGGACGCACCAGTAATTCTGGTTCTCGACGTAGCTAAGACGGCTCGCAGCGCCGGGGCAATGGCTCTCGGCTACCAACAATTCGATCCTGCCCTGCGCCTGGCCGGTTTCATATTGAACCGGGTGGGGAGCGAAAGCCATTTGCAGATCGTGAAAGAGGCCGTAGAATCGGCCACCGGCCTTCCTGTCGTAGGTTACCTGCCGAGGAAGAGCGACATGGCACTTCCCGAGAGGCACCTCGGCCTCGTACCCGCCGCCGAAGGGGGATCGCTCGATGGGTTCTTTGACCGGTTAGCCGATCAGGTGGAGCATACCATCGATTTGTCGGCGCTGTTGGCGATAGCCAGGGCGGCGGGCGAACTCCCTTCCTACCACGCCAAACTGTTCCAGGGTCAGGCCCGATCTTCGGACTTCAGGCTTGCCGTCGCTGCCGACGAGGCTTTTTCCTTCTATTATCAGGATAATCTCGATCTCTTGGCCAATCTTGGCGCAACCATCGTGCCCTTTAGTCCTCTTCATGACAGCGCCTTGCCGGCATGGATCGCCGGAATCTATATCGGTGGTGGGTTTCCCGAGCTATTCGCTGCCGGTCTGGCCGCTAATGATTCTATGCGGCAGAGCGTGGCTCGGGCTGTCGATGACGGCATGCCTGTCTACGCCGAGTGCGGCGGTCTCATGTACTTGACCGAGGGCATTCTAGACTTCGAAGGTGGTCTTCACGAAATGGTGGGGGCCATTCCAGGTCGGACGAAAATGCATCGCCAGCGGCGGCGGCTCGGCTACGTTACAGTCAGAGCAAGGGAGGATAATCTTCTTCTCAAGCAGGGAGAGATGGTCCGGGGTCACGAGTTCCACTGGTCCGAACTAGAATGCCCCATTGACGAAGAGACCGGCGCCTACGAGGTACTTGACCAGGCTGGGCGAATCGAAGGCTACGTACGGGACAATTTGCTTGGCTCTTACGTTCACCTCCACTTCGGTAGCAACGCCGACCTGGCCAGAAATCTCGTCTCAGCCTGCTTGAGGTGGGAGATGAAGCAGAGACGGTTCAAACACAAAGGCACAAAGGCACGAAGATGAAAATATTTGAGCCGATACCGGAGGAGACGGAGAGGATCGCGAAAGCGGTGGTGGACGCAGCGTTCAAGGTACATAAGACGCTTGGGCCTGGTTTACTAGAATCTGTTTATGAGATATGCCTTGCACACGAATTAGAGAAGTAGGGAATCGAAATAGAGTGCCAGGTTCAAGTTCCCGTCGTTTACGGTGATGTGCTTTTGGATGCAGGTTTCCGTTTGGATATTTTGGCGGACATGAGGGTTATAACGGAATCAAGCGAGTGATTCTGTGACATCTTTACTGCATAAAACTTTGTGACTTAGTGACGTTGTGTTTGAAGCCCGTTCTTAGAAGGAGTGAACCTGCTTGGCTTTTCTTACAGCACTGACCTTCCTGACCGCGATCCCGGTGCCTCGTTGGCTGGATAAGTCGAAAACGGCGCCGCTAAGCGGGGGGGCGGATGTTTTTGCCCGGTCGGTGCCTTACTTTCCCCTGGTCGGGCTGATTCTCGGGTTGATTCTGGTAGGGCTTGACTTCCTCCTGCGTTTGGCCTTCCCGCCGCTGGTGGTCAGCGCCCTGCTGGTGGTTGCCATGCTGCTCTTAACCGGCGGCTTGCATTTGGAAGGGTTTATCGATAGCTGCGACGGCCTCCTGACCGCCAAGTCGCCGGAGGAGAGGCTGGCCATTATGAAGGAT
>JAUSEJ010000748.1 GCA_030650265.1 Dehalococcoidia bacterium
TCCGAACCCTGGACTTGAGGCTTCAGCCGGTGGGCTGGTTTATCGCCAGCTTTGTGTTGGTGAGCCAGAATATCTCCTAAGGCCCCTTTTGCCCCTTTCACCTTTTCCCCTCTCTCGTCCTCGCCACCGCCGCCTCGTGAGCAGCCATTTCAATCGTGTCGTCGAGAGGAAGAAAGGGGACTTCGCCATACTTGCGGAAAAGTGCCAATTTCAGCAAATGGTCGGCGAAATGGGGATTCTTTGGGAGCAGAGAGCCATGGAGGTAGGTCCCGAAGGCGTTCTTGTAAACAGCACCCTCCGTGCCGTCTCCGGCATTATTACCGAAGCCCATGACGACCCGGCCCAAAGGCGAACAGTTCGGACCAAGGTAAGTGCGCCCGCCGTGATTCTCGAAGCCGACGAGAGGTTGTCCCTTCCAGTCTACAACAACATTCCCGATGCAACGCGGGACCTTGGGGCCCTTATGAATGGTCCAGGCATCGAATAAACCGATGCCCGGCAAGTCCTCTCCCTCCGCCGGGCGGTAGTACTGGCCGAACAACTGGAATCCACCGCAGATCGCCAGGGCCACGACGCCGCTTTCGACGGCCTCCCGAACGGCCTCGCCTTTGGACTGCTTCAGATCGGCGGCTGCCATCGTCTGCTCTTTGTCCTGGCCGCCGCCAATGAAGAGAATATCGTAATCCGCCGGGTTCAATACGGCATCGATGCCCAGCCTTTCAATCTCGAGCGAGATCCCCCGCCACTGGCACCGTTTGGCAAAACAGATGATGTTGCCCCGGTCAGCGTAGATATTCATCAAATCGGCGTAGAGATATCCCAGGGTGAGGGCGAGAGTTGCTCTCATTATTCCTGCTCCCAATACTGCATGAGAAACCCTGTCTTCGCCAACAAACTGCGAATCTCCAGCATCGACGTGTAGGTTGGCAGAACAAAAAGAGTTCCTCCGGGAACGACCCGGTCCAGAGCCAATCGGAGCGCCCGCTCGATGTTCTTCTCGACCAGCAGCATTTGCGGCTGGTCTTCGAAGAGGCCGGCATACTTGAGTCTAAGCGCCAAATCTGCCGCCCGGACCCCGCTCGCCACGACGCTATTCACGTTTCCTGCCATGCGCTCGAAATCCACATCCCAGATCCATGAGACATCGCGACCGTCGGCGATTTTGTCGTTCAGGATTAGCATTATGTCTTTCGCCTGGCCATCGGCAAACAAGGCCCGCAACACCTCGTTGCAGCCGAGAGGGTTCTTGACCAGCAGCAGGTAAAGACTCTTGCCGTCCATCTCCACCCTCTCGACTCGTCCGAAAGCAGCCGTGACTTTCTCGAGGGCTCGCTTCGCCGTCGCCAGAGGAAGACCGAGAGCGCAACTTGTAGCCAAAGCGGCCAAAGAGTTGTAGACGTTGTACAGGCCAGGAAGCCCCACTCTGAAGGTCAGATTGCCGGATGGAGTACGCACCCGGACGTCCGATCCGGCGAACCCTTGTGAGGCGACCAGCTCAGCGGCGATACCCGGCCTGGGGCGGTGAAGCCCGCAGTTCGGACATTCATAGTGTCCCAGGTGGCCATAGAACGACACGGAGTAGCGAAAATCTATCCTGCAGCGCGGGCACCATTTTGAATCTGCCGCATGTCCCAACCCTCCCGTTCCCTGGGCCAGATCGTCGATGCCAAAGTAGATGGCCCGGTCGCCAAGGACCTCGCCAAGGCTGGCCACTAGCGGGTCATCGGCGTTAAGGACCACCTTTGCATCACCTGGCAGGTCTAATAGCGACTCGCACCACTTCTGCGCGATCGAATCTACCTCTCCGTAGCGATCCAGTTGATCGCGAAACAGATTGTTGAAAACTACTATCTTCGGCTTGACCTCCCGGATGGCCAGCGGGATCACCGCTTCGTCGACCTCGAACAGGCCGATACTCTCCTGCCCAACCTGCAGATTGCCGCTGATGCCCGTCCTATCCAGTAGAGTTGTGGCCACACCACGCATTAGATTGGAGCCAGTACTATTGTGCAGTGGGTTGAGCCCCGCCTCTCTCAAGATTGTGGCAATCATTCGCGAGGTGGTTGTCTTGCCGTTGGTACCGGTAACGATAACCGAGCCTTGGGGGATTTGCGTCGTGAGGGCGGAGACCATACGCTTGTCGAGGGCATACGCCAGTAGGCCCGGCAAAGCCGTTCCACCACCGCGTTCCATTACCCTGGATAGTCTTCCCGCGATCTTCCCGGCGACAACAGCGCCGGCCCGCCTGGGACTAAACCGGATAGCCAAAACCAGCCCTCATCTTCTGCCGCCGATTTCATTGGCTCTATTATACGTCCGGTTGCCATCAAAATGACAAATCCTTCGGGGAGCGGAGTTTCCGATTGGACCGGTCTTAAACCGCCGCCGTGCGTTCTCGAGTCGGCCGCTCAAGGCAAGAATTCTTCAACATCCTCATTGAAAAAGCAGGTCTCTGCGGGCACGGTACTACAAAGACATCAGTCTTCATCCCCCTCCGTATGGGCGAACGGCCGTTCGCCCATACGATCCTGTTACAAAAGAATGAATGTCAGAATCGCCAGTCCGTGAATCCCTGACAAGAACACTCCCCTGGCCAAAACGGGCAGGGGAGCGCGAATCACTATTTCAAACGCCAGGCGTCATTCTTTGTCCAGCGAGGACATTACGAACTTGAACACATCGTATGACTGAACGCCGACTATGCCGCGGTTCCCGATGACAAAGGTCGGCACGGCAGTAATGCCGACAGCGTGCGCCCCGTCCACTTCTTGCTGAACTACCTTGCTGAAAGTGCAGTTGCGGAGAGCCTTATCCAGTTCATCGGGCATGAGACCCACCTGT
>JAUSEJ010000753.1 GCA_030650265.1 Dehalococcoidia bacterium
GCCGAACAGCAATACGCCGTCATGGTGGCAAACGGGGACGGGGCAAGGCAGGTCTGGGCGACCGAGTTAGGCTGGCTGCTGGACACGGGGTGCGACTGGCCCGATCGGAACTGGCAAAAGGTGAGCGAGCAGACGCAGGGGGAGTATCTGGTCAGAGCTTTCGCCTACGCGCGAGACAACTGGCCCTGGATGGGCGCCATGTTTGTTTTCAATCTTGATTTTGGCGGCGACTACTACCAGGCGGGCTGTCCCGGAAACACCTACATGTGCAATCCAGCCCGTTCCTACTCACTGACTTATCGAGACAATCCTTGTAGTCCGGGAACCCACGACATCAAGTTCCACGCCGGTTATGCAATGATCAAGAACATGCCCAAGTCAGTGCCGCCGACCTCCGCCGTCAACCCGCTCAATGCGTATCAGAAGACAACTTCATTTGTCGTAGGCTGGTCGGGCGCTGATCAAAGCGGGACGGGGATTGGATCATACGACGTCCAATACAAGGTCGCAGGAGGAGGTTGGCAAGACTGGCTCACTGACACCAGCGCAACGTCAGCCTCATTCAGCGGCAGCCATGGCCAAACGTATTATTTCCAGTCGAGGGCAATTGACAATGCCGCCGATCAGGAGGCCTACCCGGGCGGGAACGGCGACACGTCCACGACCGTAGATGCCATTGCTCCTACCTCTTCCCTACAGGCTCTGGCCCCTACTCAAGCACATACCTGGTTCGTAGTTTCATGGCAGGGGACGGATAGTCCATCCGGGATAGCCTCTTTCGACGTAGAGTACAATTCCTCCGGGACATGGCAGTCTTGGATGCTTGGCACGACGAGCGCATCGACTTTGTTCTTAAGCGGAACGGCCGGGCAAACTTACGGCTTTCGCGTGAGTGCGACCGACAATGCCGGGAACGTGCAACCCTTCCCGAGCGCCTCAGCCTGGGTGTCTACCACGGCCGGAGTGGACGGCGCCGGGTTGAGCAGAATGTATCTTCCTCTTAGCCTGAAGTCTTCGGCGATCTATTGAGCCGAGCCGCGCCAATCGACACTTATTCTTCGACGCTGGACCATCCGGCTTTGTCGAGATTGGCGTACTCGCTCGCTTGACACGATTGAGGCGTTATGCTAATATTCTGACGGCGACCAGGCGATAACTTTGTTAAGGCTCAGTTGTATGCTAAGAGCGCGCGTCGGTCTGGCCCTGGTGCTCCTCACGGCCGTTGGCTTGTTCTTCCTTGATGTTCTTCTTTCCCCTGAATTTGTCTTTCCTGTGGTCCTGTTCGCCGTGCCGACAATTATAGCCGTCTATCGCCTCTCGACTCGAGAGGTGGCAGGGGTGGCGGTCGTTTCGATTGTTCTGGGGACGATTAGCCTCGCGCTACGCGAAGAATCCCTATGGATAACTTCTGTACACTTCCTTGCACTGGCGCTTATATGCATCTTCTGCGCCATTATTTCTGCCAAGATGAGCCGCCATATCGCCATGGCTGCTGAACGTGAGCAACTACTGGCGGAATTGCAGAGGGCAAACGAGCAACTTGAGAGCGACAAGTCTGCTCTAAGGCGCGAAGAGGAGGCGTTACGGGCGAGCGAGGAAAGGTATCGGGCGCTTGCGGAGACGGCACATGATATGATCTTCATTGTGGATCGAGATGGGTATGTTCAATACGTAAACCCGTTTGCCGCAGAGCAATTTGGTCTGCGGCCTGCGGAAATCATTGGAAAGCGGCGAGAGGACTTGTTTCCACCCCATACCTCAGATCACCAGAAGCAAAGCCTGCAAGAGGTTGTGATGACTGGCAAGCCACTTTATCGTGAGAACTCCGTGTCATTCCGTGGTATTGTACTGTGGCTAGATACCTGGCTGACGCCGCTAACCAATGCCGCCGGGGAAGTGGTTGCCGTCATGGGTATCTCGCGCGATATCACCGAGCGCAAGAAATACGAAGAGCAACTAGCTTACCTGGCGAGCCACGACCCTTTGACCGGACTTTCTAATCGTCGCTCGCTGGCGGAGGCGATGGACAAGTCGGTCGCTCGCGCCCGTAGAGGAGTCACAAGTACAATTCTGTTTCTGGACGTCGACAACTTCAAGTCCCTTAACGACGCCTTTGGACATGCAAGCGGCGATCAGGCTCTAGTGTCGCTGGCCAAGCTGCTTCAGAATGAGGTGCGTTTTGAGGATCTTCTGGTGCGACTGGGCGGGGATGAATTCGCAGTCCTGATGGAAGGAACAAACCTTGAGCAGGCCCAGTCAGTGTCTGTGCGAATGTGTCAAGCAATTAAGGGGTTCGAGTTTTCGATGGATGGGCTTCGGATAGCTCTGAGTCTCAGCGTCGGCATCGCTGTCATCGATGGTCAATACGACACTTCGAAAATACTTGCCCAGGCTGACACTGCCATGTACAGAGCGAAAGAGCAAGGGGGCGACAAGACCGTGTTGCATACGGGCGATGGCACGACTGAGCTCAAGAACTTGACGACGATAGAAAGCGATAAAGCGCTAGATTGAGCTTTAGCGTTCGATGCTCACTGTATTGGGGTGAGTTGCAAATCCTGCCCGTTGGTTGATTTTGCCGCTAACCTTCGGCGGCTTCCTGAGGAGCCGTGGCCTCCAATTTGTGAACCCAGCGGAGGCACAGCCAGAGGGGAAGGGACAAGAAGATGCCGAAGGAGCTATCGATAATTCGCCAGGTGAGCGGAATGCAGCGTAGCGAACCGAAGACGAATGCGTAGGGCACGACGAAGGTCCCCATTTTCGCTCGATCTATACAGCGATCGGGTCAGGTCGAGGAGGACAGCCAGTCTACCTCGGCCCGGGCCGGGATAGCCGTCGCTCCGCTCAACGCCAGTCCGACAATGAAGAGAGTCGTCATCCAGGCAGTTGGTCTGATTACCGGAGGGGCTTCCTAGATGGGCATCCAACCTACCACCAGAACGATCAGGAGTACGACGGATATAGCGATTATGATGATGACCGTTAGCCAGGCGATGACGTTGAAGACGGGGCCATTTACATAATTGCCCATTACTTCCCTGCTGTTGCTCAGCTTCAGCATGAAGATGAGTAGAACGGGCAGGAGAAGGCCATCGATGAACTGGCTTGTAATGATGGCGCCAATTAGGGGTAGCCCTGGTATTAGAACTACCAGGACAGACAAGACAATCAACCCTGTGTAAAGCCCGTTGAATACGGGCGCCTCGCCGAAAGTCTTTGAAACCCCTCTCTCCCAGCCGAAGGCCTCGCTCAAAGCATAAGCGGTGGAAAGGGGAAGCACACAGGCGGCTAGCATAGAAGCGCCAAATAGGCCAATGGCGAAGAGAATAGTGGCGTATTGGCCGACCAAGGGCGCCAGGGCTGTTGCCGCATCTTCGGCGGTCTCCACGGCGATTCCGGCGGGGTGAAGGATCGTTCCGGTGGTTACTATGATGAAGGCGGCAACAGCAATCGCAAAGATCGACCCGAAGATCACGTCGAGGCGGGTGAAGGGATAGTCCCTGATAGTCACGCCTTTGTCGACGACGGCAGACTGGACAAATAGCTGCATATAGGGCGTTATCGTCGTTCCTACCAGGATAATGATGGCCATCAGGAAGTCGGCGTTTACGCTAATTGACGGCGCTATGGTCGATCTCGCTATGTAGCCCCAATCCGGGTGAGTCATGAAGGGGGCAATGAAGTACACGCCGAAGGCGGCGGACAGGATCAAAAAGACTCTTTCTGCCGTGCGATAGGAGGCTCGCACCACGACAAGCCAGACCACAAGGCCCATCAGAGGAACGGCGATGTAGCGGCTGATGCCAAGGAGTTCGGCGCTCGCGGCTATGCCAGCAAATTCGGCAATGGTCGTGCCTCCGTTGGCGACTAATAAGGCGAGCATAGCAATGGCCGTCCAACGGATGCCAAACTCCTCCCGGATCAGGTCTGCGAGTCCTTTGCCGGTAACGGCGCCCATACGGGCGCTCATCAACTGGATGACGATCAGGCTCACGGCAATAATGGCCAATACCCATAGCAACTGATAGCCGAACACCGCACCCACATGAGAGTAGACCGCGATGCCACCGGCATCGTTGCCGGCGATGGCGGCGATTAAGCCAGGTCCGAGTATGGCAAAGTACAGCATAACTCCCCGGCGCGTGGCCGAAATGCGCCTCGTTAGCCGTCTCGCACCTCGAGGTTGCCCGCCTTCTGACCTCTGGCTTTCTTCCGGCAAGTGTGTCTCCTGCAAAACGATTATCTAAAGATTCTTGGAAGGCGCCGCCGCCATGGTTCCGGCAGCACGATTTCCATGGCGTCATCCAGCGTGACGACACCAAGGATTTCCCGTTTTTCATCTACAATGGGAAGGGCCTGAAGGTTGTACTCGGCAATCTTGCGCGCGACATCGCGACCGGAATCGCCGCTATCGGCAACAATAAGGTGGCGTTCCATGATATCGGTTATCTGCTCTGTTGGCTCGGCCATTATGAGGTCCCGCAAGGAAACGGCGCCAACAAGCCGGCCATCAGTTTCGCTCTCGACCACGTAAATGTAGAAGAGAAAATCAGGCTTCTCCTCCAGTCGTCTGATGTGTTCGATGGTTTCAGCCACGGTGGAAGAAGAGGCAATCGCCGCGAAATCGGTTGTCATGATGCCTCCCGCCGTGTTCTCCTCGTACTCCATCAACTCCCGGACGTCCTCGGCCTCTTCCTGATCCATCAAATCGAGCAAGTCCCCGGCCTTTTCTTCTGACAGTTCGGCGAGAATGTCGGCGGCCTCGTCAGGAGCCATTTCCTCCAGAATGTCGGCTGCCTTCTCCTCCTCCATACCCTCGACGATGTCTACCTGTCGTTCCGGGCTCATCTCTTCAATGGTGTCGGCGGCAGTCGCTGGATCTAGCGAACCGACGATCTCGGCGCCCTGGTGATACGACAGAGAATCGATGATCCTGGCAATGTCAACCGGGTGTAGCTTCGATAGCCGCTCGTGGGACATCTTCAATCGAACTGAAGGGGCGTGGCTGACCAGATACTCAATGTTGGCCCAGTCGATTATCTCCCGGCTTGCCATCTTGCCGAACCAGGACGATGGCCCCAGCCGCCGGATAATAGCCTGAGGACTGACATCTACCCCTACTACTCTCACTACGGTTTCAACCCTGGCTAGCTGCAGGTCGTTGACTCTCACGACCCGCTTGCCGTTTACATCGACGAGTTGCTTGTCCAATACGTCTTTGATAAGAAGTATCTCGCCGTCACGCCGGGCAAACGGTTGGAGGTTAACCTGGAAAGATGAGAGCGAAGCTCCCTTATCGGAAAGGTCGGCTACCTGGGCCCAGGGGACAAAGAAATCTCTCGATCCCGTTCTGGCCATCAGACCGACGGCGGGCGGATAGATTTCCTCGCCGAGATGAACGATGAGGTCTTTGATTGTGGCGATTGGCTCGCTTTGCCGGTCGAGTATCGGCCGTCCGATGATCTGAGACAAGAACAACATTGTCTTATCCTTACTCGTACGTTGGTTTCTCTAGAGATACGGCATCACGGCGCCCCGACAAATCTGATTCTGCCCCGTCTATCTTGAAGGCATCGCCTGGCCAAAGGCAGAGCGCGTGACAAAGACGGTAGTCCATTACAGGTTCGCGGTGCCCAAACATCCCGGTCCCTGGTCTGATTGAGAGCGGAACGTATTACCAGGCCTGAATCGGCCACGTGAAACTGCCCGCAAGGGTAGTGTTAACTTGGGGCGACTTTGGCGGGAGGACCTCGCGAAAGCTCGCTGAAAGGGAAGGCGAGCTAAAGCTGAAGGTGAAGGGGACTGAAAATGGCTGATTTGAAGGCCGTCTATTCCCTCGAATCAAACAATTTCAGCCCTCTTCACAACCTCGATCCCCTGCCGCATGTTCGCCAAAGTTGGTACCACCCGGCTAGTATCCACTTCTCCGCAGAAACGTAAGTCGCTTTCTAACCCCAATTGAATCAGACCTTTTCCGTTGCCGCTTTCCCTGAACGCGGCCTGGATGTCGCCCCCGTAGGTTGTGCAAAGGCGGTAGGCCGCGATGGCCGATTCGTCGATGAACCAACGGTCTGTCTCGAACTCGCCACCCGAAATCAACCGGGCGAAATCGACCTTCAGGTCCGCCTCGTCGCCGATCTCGACGTGAGCCATGATCTTGCCAACCATATAGCCGGCGCAGAAAACATCGTCAAGGCCGTAGGCTGTCCCGGTGGCCCGTCCCGCGCACACAATGGCGATATCCTGTCCAATGGCCAGGGCCGCCTCTACCACCGCAGAAACGTTGCGGAAGCAGCCTATCAGGACAGTGGGAGCGCTGACCAGTTCGGCAAGAGCCTTTGTACCGTTGCTAGTAGCATACACAATATGTCTTTCCGCCAGATCAAGGGATTGGTATTCGACCGGCGAGTTTCCATAGTGAAAGCCGGCCGGGGCCAGTCCGCCATGCTCACCGCAGAGCAAGGCGTCAGGCTGTCCCGCCTGAATGGTGCGCGCCTCTTCGACGCTGCCTGCCAGGCGAATCATCGGGGCGCCGCGCTCCAGCATCGTTACAAGCGTTGTGCTGGCCCGCAGAACGTCAATAACGATGCAGGTCTTCCGCTCGGCGTTTTGAAGCATCTGAGGCAGCACGGCGACTTCAACGATCATCCTCTTCTCCCTGCCGGATTATAGGCGACGGAGGGGATGCCTGTCAAAGCAAGCACACGATAGATCAGCCCACAGAAGGATCTATAGATCGCGTATATAAGAAAGGGGAAGCTGTTTCCGATAGAGAAGATATTGTTTGCGGCCGAAACGGGAAAGTTCTCTCTTGTTGCCAGTGTTTTCCTATGGAATGAAGATAGTTGGCGAAAGCCTTCACTTCAGCCAGCTCTGGAAATGCCAGTGGTAAGATAGGTGAGTAATTGTCCTGGTGTGGGATGCTTATTTTAACCGCTAACATGCTGTTCTTTTTCACTCGTCCCTGTTTTATACAAACTCGCCGGAAGCGTATTTCTGCGTTCGTTGCATCGATATCTAGACGAGGGCCACGGCGTCAACGGATGGCGCAACGGATACACGGATGCAGGAAGACGATCGCGGTCCAAATGGCAATCCACGTCAAAGACAGACCGGAGGAACGGCGTACAGTCTGGTTTCTTGGGTACTACGCCTTTGCGCCAGCATCCGTTTATCCTTTGCTCCAGCCGATGACACCGCCGCCCCTCCGGAGCTAGACCGGGCATCTTGGACTTAGCGTCCAGGTTGTCCCCTTAATCTTAGGATAATCGGCATCTTGCATCCCTGTCAAACACTCTCAATTCGCCGGCACTGTCGACTGCTTATATATGAGCGGAAAGCGAAGCGTTCTGAGTTGGCCCAGATACTGGTATACGTTAACCACTATGCTGTTTTCTGGTCTGATCGTATTCTGGACTATGAACGATCCCGAACGCGATCCAGGGGAGTCCATAGGGCCGGCCGAGACGATGACGCTAGCTGGCAAGGTGGCCCCCCCGGTTGGAACAGCGGTGATCCAAGGCGGTAGGGATTGAATAGACCAACCGATGGCGGCCCGATTGCCTGTCAGAGTCAGGGTTTGCGGTACTGGCGTCTTCCCCGGTTCGGCAAGGAAACCCATGAACGTGGTCGAAGCTTGCAACAGAGCCAGAGGTGTGGCTGTCGGCGTGGGCGTGTTGGTAGGCGTGGGAGAGTTGGTAGGCGTGGGCGTGAATGTGGGTGTGGCAGTCCTTGTGGGAGTGTGTGTAGGTGTGGGAGTGTTAGTTGAGGTTGAGGTTGGCGTAGCGGTCGGCAAGGGAGAGTTCGAGCAACTTTCGGTATGGGTGGGCTGCGGGTCAACTATTATCCGGGTGGCCGGGTTTGCTATTAGACCCCTGTCAGGAAGGGTGATATTGACAGGCGTCCACGCGACAGTGCCGTCGATAGTAGGCGGATTGGCGGCACGGCCCCAGATAAGTTCTTGATAAGGATATTGTGTATAGTTCTGACCCGCGCTGCCGCTGTAAGGAGGGCGAAATGGGTCGTATGAGGGATTGTTTGGATTGTTCTGCCATGACCAGTTATTGTAGGCCCAGACGGCAAAATACCAGTCCTCGAGAACGGCAGGATTGTTATTGCCGATTGCAGGCGTAGCGTTCCACTTGTCGACAAGCATCTTCGCTCCGTAGCTGACATTGAAGATGTAGTCACGGGCTATTAGCCGCTGCTTGGCGGCATCGATAAGGCCGGGCGATGTCATGGGTGAAGTAATCTGCATTATGCCGTAGCCGCAACTGTAAGATACGAGTGGTAGGCCGGTGGACCCTCTGGGTGCCGAGCTAGCCTGGCGCCAGCCGCTTTCGACGTAGGCAATTGACTTCAGAATTGTGCAGGGAATCGAAGCGGGTACCAGACTCGGGTTTGGATAGCCGGCCCAAAGATCGCCCAGAGGCTCGTAATCCGGCCCGAGGCTCCCGGCGCCGGCGGACGCAAGGGCGTTGGATAGCTGGCTCACGGTGGGTTGGTAAGCGTCCAACACCCCTGTATTTGCGCACCCCGTATCGCCTCCCAAAGCGGAGGCTAGCGTCGACCGGAAAAGCAGGGTCAATAATGCGAGGGAAATAAGGTCAACTATCAGGCGCACGGCTTTCCGGCGCCCCTGCTTACCTTGCCGTGGTTGTCCAGCCGACGAATTCTGCATAGCTGCCTTTGATCTCTTTCGTTTGCCCAGAGCGCGTATCGAAAATGGCCAGGTCATTGAGTTGATCGCTGGCTACGACTGAGCGTTGTCGAACTGCGAGGAAAGTCGAGTCGGGTGACCAGGAAATAGGGATGCTGAGAGTGGCATCCAGGTTCTCCTTCAAGGTTTGGCTCGTGCCATCGGCAATAGTTGTATCGAGTAGAGACTGGGCGGGCCGTGAAGGGCTCTGGCCGGAGTTGCGAGTGATTGTATTGCCGGAGGGATGCCAGATGGCGCCGATGGGACCCAATTGGGGGGCGGAAACACCGGAGGCCTGACCCTGGTCCGGATCGAATACCCAGGCGGTTCCAAGCAAACCAGATTGGCCGGGTTGCACGGTGAGGTAGAGGAGCTTGCGCCGGTCGGGCGACAGTTTCACTTGCCACGCGGTGCCGGACGCGAGTTGGCCCAGACTTTGTGTCACAGAAGTTGCGACGTTGACCTGGTGCGCTTGCGAGCCGACGGCTTCAACGGTGTAGAAATAGGCGGATTTGCCGTCCTGGGACCAGCCGATGGGGTAAGTATCCTGCTCCTTTAGTGAAACGATGGGCTTGGGCGCCGGAGGGCCATCGACCGATGCCACCATGAGGCTGCTCTTGACATCTAGATCGAGAGGCCTTTGTTCTGGCTTGCCCGGTTCGATTGCGGGGATTTCAGATGAATAGTCTGACGGCAAGTTCTCGACGGTTTTGAACAGAAGTCGCTTGCCATCCGGACTCCAGACGGGGGCGAAGTGCAGGTCCATCTTGCCGGAGATCAGGCGTGAGCCCTGTCCATTCATGCCGGCGACCCATAATTGGCCATCGGCGAAGGCATCTCTCCGGCTTTCAGGAAGAAAGCCATAGGCAATCTTGGTGCCATCGGGAGACACACTGGCGACGACGCCGTAGCCGTAGGCGTGGCTAATTGTAAGTATGGATCTGCGATTGACCTGAGGTTCTGTCGGGTCGGCCGTCCACAGAGTGCTTTCAGAGCCCACAAGCTCGCTGTAGACGACTCTAAACTGGGTATTGTTAGCAGACAACGTGAAAGGGATAGCGGGAAAGGAAAAGCGTTCGAGAATGAGAGCCAGACCCAGGGCTGACACGATGATTATCAAAGGTCGTAGAATTGAAATTCGTCTTGTTTTTGTTGCCATATGCCTATCCATCGTCTGTTTGGGAAGTTGGCGAATTCGATTATACGGGTCGAGGTAACACGTAGTCAACCCTGACTTAAGTCCTAACCTTGTATTGGCTTCCGGGTGCGTGTAAAATGTGCCATGTAGTCTTCAGCTTGTGAGGAGTAGTTAGTGACCGGACAGCCTAAGCCAATTGTGGTTGGTGTCACAGGCGCGAGCGGCGCCGTGCTAGCCAGGCGGTGCGTAGAGATACTGATCGCTATTGGGGAATGCCCTATCGTGGTTTGCACCGATGCGGGGGCGGAGGTATGGAAACAGGAGATTGGTGGCGCCATAGATCAGTGGGCTGCCTCCATCGGCGCGACCGTAGTTGACATAAGGGATGTATCGGCTTCCATTGCCAGTGGGACTTACGAGACCAAAGGGATGATAGTAGTGCCGTGCAGCATGGGGACGGCCGCGGCGCTTGCCCACGGGTTGTCGACAAACCTGTTGCAGCGGGCCGCCGATGTGACTCTGAAAGAGGGCAGGCCCCTTGTCGTCGTGCCGCGCGAATCGCCGTTATCTGTGATACATTTAACAAACTTGTTGACCCTGGCTAAGGCGGGTGTTAGAATCGTTCCGCCAATGCTGGCCTTCTATAATCGACCAGAGACGGTTGGGGATATCGTGGACTTCGTTGCCAGTCGTGCTCTTGGCGCTTTGGGCATTGCGACCGGCTTGGGGGCCAGGTATCGGTATCGCGGCGATAGCGACTGAGGGATAGCCAATTTGATCGAGGTTGTAAATCTATCATTCTCATATCCTAGCAGGTCGCCTATATTTCGCGGCTTTAACTGGCGAGTAGAGCGAGGAGAGAACTGGGCGATAATTGGTTCATCTGGCTGTGGTAAGACAACGTTGCTCTATCTTCTTGCCGGGCTACGTCATCCGGCAGCCGGTCGAATTGTGATGGAAGGCGAATTGTTGGACAAGCCAAGGTCCACCATCGGCCTGATTCTTCAGGATTACGGGTTGCTGCCCTGGGCGACGGTGCTGGGGAATATCGAATTGGGGCTGAGGTTGCGCAAGGTGTCTGGTAGTGCAAGGAAATCCGTGGCGCAGAGATGGGCCGACGAACTCGGTATCGCCTCGCACGGACGCCAATACCCTGCCCAACTGAGCGGCGGGCAGCGACAGCGGGTAGCCATTGCTCGGACACTTGCCCTCGATCCTCATATCTTGTTGATGGATGAGCCTTTTAGCTCGCTGGATGCCCTGACGCGCGAGAGCCTGCAGGATTTGATGGTGTCTCTCAGTTCTGACACGGGCTTGACGACGGTACTCGTGACCCATAATATCGAGGAGGCAGTGTTTCTAGGCAACAAGATCCTGGTTTTGGGCCATCCGCCGATTCAGTCTGCCTGTACGATAGAGAATCCTTTGGCCCGCACCCTCGATTACCGGGGGAACGCGGCGTTCCATGGCAAGTGCGACGAAGTCAGGCGCAAAGTGGGTGAGTTCTGAGATTGAGCAAACGATCGGTGTTTCTGGCGGTCATAGCGCTCCTTCTTGCCTGGCAGATTCTGGCTGCCGCTGTCAACTCCATAATGCTTCCCGATCCGGCGACTGTGCTGATTGCCTTTTGGCGGGGCTTGAGGGGACCGTTGGGTATTCACGTCCTGGTCAGTGGCTGGAGGTTGCTAGCTTCAATGCTGTTGGCGGTCATGCTGGCCGTGCCGCTGGGGCTGGTCTTGGGTCAGAGCAGGCGATTGGACAGCATGTTAGCACCCATCATCTATATCACGTATCCGGTTCCAAAAATCGTCTTGCTGCCCATAATGATGATATTCCTGGGTATAGGCGACCTCAGCAAGATTTGCTTAATCGCTTTGATTTTGTTTTTTCAGATACTGGTTGTCGTCAGAGACGCTTCCAACTCTGTCAGGCCCGAGCTTATCTACTCTGTCCGATCACTGGGCGCCAACAAATGGCAGATCCTCCGGTTCGTGTATATTCCTGCCTGTCTGCCGGCTACTCTAACGGCGTTGCGGGTTAGCACTGGTACGGCTGTGGCTGTTCTTTATGTAGCCGAGTCTTTTGCCACTCAATCAGGATTGGGCTACTATATCATGGATTCATGGCAGATGCTCTCTTATCCAAAAATGTACAGCGCCGTCGTGGCCATGAGTGCTATAGGTTTTGCCATCTATGTGCTTTTGGACCGGTTCGAGAAGAAGCTGTGCGGTTGGGTTCAGGCGGGAAAGTGATGGCCGGGTGATTGGTCAGTTGTTCTTGTTGGTAAGCAAGCCAAAAGGAGGAGACATGGAAGCAGACAATGCCGCTTTGGAGATTCCAGAGGTCGTAATTAGAAGGCTGCCGATCTACGCCCGGGCATTGGCCTTTCTTGAGGAAGAGAACCTGGCCGTGGTCAGTTCTCTTGATTTGGGAAGACGACTGGGAGTTACTCCGGCGCAGATTCGCAAGGACCTGAGCCACTTTGGCGAATTTGGCAAGCAGGGAACAGGATACAACGTTCGATCGCTCCTAAACGAGATTCGCAGCATTCTTGGACTGGATAGGGATTGGCCCATGGTGCTCATCGGTGTTGGTAAACTCGGTAGAGCGATCGCTACCTACGAAGATTTCGATAATCAGGGCTTCAAGTTGGTTGCGGCCTTCGATGTGGATCCCCACAAGGTCGGCGAGTATATCGGTGGTCTGAGAATACAGCCCATCGATGAGTTAGCACAGACGATCGCCGAGAAGAACGTGAGAATCGCCATTGTTGCTGTACCAGGATCACATGGACAGAAGACCATCGAGCTTCTAGCCGCCTGTGGCATCACCGCTGTCTTGAACTACGCTCCTATAGCGGTGAGGGTACCAAATGGCGTGAGGGTGCGGCATATCGATCCCGTGGTGGCCCTTCAGAGCTTGACCTACTACCTGAAGTCCTCCGGTGAAGCGAAACAGGAGAAGGGGCAGTTGCTGAAGCCCGATGATGGTGCTGGACCGCCTGCAGCGATCTAATGGTCTCTTTCATGACTTGTGGAGGGAACATGCAACGGTGTAGGGGCGAAGAAGGTTTCGTGCTTACCGGAGGAATCGGTAGGGGTAGGGGCGAAAAATTTTTCGCCCCTACCCCTACCGGACGGGTGACATGTTGGTCCAGAAATGGTCCGTTACGTTGCCCAGGCCGAGGTTAAGGGCTGCTCATCGGTGGGCAGATTGCGCTTGATCAGGTCCAGATGATCGAGGGCGAGGCCGGCGCCGATGGCAACGCAGTTTAGTGGCTGGTCGGCTACGTGGCAGGGCACGCCTGTCTCCTGAGTTAGCAGCCGGTCAATATTTCGCAACAGGGCGCCTCCACCGGTTAGCACCATGCCCCGGTCGATTACGTCGGAGGCAAGCTCGGGTGGGGTTTGCTCCAGCACGGCCCGTACGGCCGCAATGATCGATGCCAGAGGTTCAGCAATGGCGTGAGCGATTTCCGTTGAAGTGACCGTGATAGTCTTGGGGAGACCGCTTACTTGATCTCTCCCTCTGACCTCGGCCGTTACCTCTTTGGACAGCGTCATCGCGCTGCCTATCTCGATCTTTATTTCCTCTGCTGTGCGGTCGCCGATCATTAGATTGTGCTTTCGCCGTATGTAGGCGATGATGGCTTCGTCGATGTGATTGCCGGCGACGCGAACGGATTGGCTCACGACGATGCCATACATGGATATTACCGCCGCTTCGGTAGTACCACCACCGATGTCGACCACCATGTTTCCGGTTGGCGAGGCGATAGGGATTCGGGCGCCAATGGCGGCCGCAAGGGGCTCAGGAATCAGATACGCCGGTCTTCTCGCTCCGGCTTGCTCGGCGGCGTCCCGTACTGCCCGCTGCTCTACGCTCGTCACACCCGCCGGAACACAAATCATGACCTCAGGCTTGGAAAGCCGCAGGCCGCCACAGACCCGACCTATGTAATGGCGAAGCATCGCCTCTGTAATCATATAATCGGCTATCACGCCGTCTCGCATCGGGCGTATCACCGAGATGCTTCCCGGCGTTCGTCCCAACATGTTGCGGGCATCGTTGCCAAAGGAAACAATTCTATTTTCATTAGTGGCCAGAGCCACCACAGAGGGCTCGTTGAGAACGATTCCCTTGCCCTTTACGTAAACGAGGACGTTGGCCGTCCCGAGATCTATACCGATGTGCTTGGTGAACATCGCTCCTCCAATTCTCCTGAGACAGAAACCGTGCGTGAAAAACGGCGCAGTCCTTACCCGGTTGCGCCTCTCAATGATAAGCGCTTTTTCTTGTTTGTCAAGCTTCTTAGCTGATGGGCAGTCGAATGCGCCCGATCTTGGCCCCGAGGAGTTTAAGTTTCTCTTCAAAACCCTCGTAGCCCCGCTCAAGATGGTAGATATCGAGGATGGTTGTCTGCCCGTGAGCGGCCAGCGCTGCGAGAACGAGGGCGGCAGCCGACCTGATGTCAAGGGCCTTGACAGTGGTGCCGGTTAAAGTAGCCGGGCCGGTGATCACGGCAAGTTGCGGCATAGTCAGTTCGATTTGAGCGCCCATCTTTCGCAGTTCGTGTGTGTAGAGCAAGCGATTATCGTAGACCCGTTCGTGGACCACGCTCTTGCCCACGGCCTGGGTGAGAAGGGCTCCCAAAGCGGCTTGAAGGTCCGTAGCAAAACCGGGATAAGGCAAAGCTTGAATCGCGGCGCCGCGCAACGGCCTCTTGCCGACTACAGTGAGTTGGTTGTCTCCCTCATAGGCCAGGGCGCCTATTTCGCCGAGCTTCCAGATCAGAGACTCCAAATGGCTGCAAACAACGTTCTTTATCGTCACTTCGCCCTGCGAGATCGCTGCTGCAATGGCAAAGGTGCCCGCCTCCATCCGGTCGGGAATCACCCAGTGATTGACCCCGTGAAGCTCGGAAACCCCGTCGATCTCGATCTTGCTGGTGCCAGCGCCCTGGATACTCGCTCCCATGGCAATCAGCATCTTCGCCAGGTCCACAACCTCTGGCTCTCCCGAGGCATTGATTAGCGTCGTCCTTCCCTTGGCAAGGACGGCCGCCATCAAGAGGTTTTCGGTGCCGATGTGGCTGGGATAGTCCATGAAGATTTTTCGGCCGTTGAGCGATTTGGCCTCGGCGTGATAGACTTCGCCGTCCTGCCACAAGCGGGCGCCCAATGCGGCGAAGCCTGCAAGATGGACATCGATGGGGCGTTGGCCGATAACGTCCCCTCCAGGGGCGCAACTGGCGGCCTGGCCAAATCGGGAAAGTAGTGGCCCCATGACCAGAAAGCTAGCGCGCATCCGCTTAACTAGATGGCTAGGCGCAACGAAGGTATCCACTTTCTCGGCGCAAATTCGCCAGCGGTGGATATCCAGACGATCGGCCGATGCGCCGAGGCTGCGAAGCACATCGACCATGACGTGGACATCGTCGATATCGGGAACGTTATCGACGATGCACTCGTCGGCGGTCAATAAGGACGCCGCCATGGCAGGCAAGGCGGCGTTCTTAGCTCCACTAATTTCAACTTCTCCCTCAAGTCTCTGTTCGCCATCGATGGTGAAGCACTCTGAACCAGAGATTTGACTCATAGCCTGGCGCTCGACCAGGGGAGCTTAGGACCTGACCATATTAAATTGGCCCGTTCCGGCATCAGTTTCTGAATAGGCAATTTCTGTTATCTTCCCCGCCTTCGCCGTTGTGCCACCTTGAGGCGCATCAACGAGCGACGAAGGGCAAGTTCCGCCCTGACAAGGTCGACTTCACCGACTTTCTCAGCGATAGTGATCTCAGCGCGCCGTCGAGACTCATTGGCGCGGGCGATATCGATTTCATCAGCACGCTCGGCTGTGTCGGCAAGGATAACGACTTTGTCCGGCATGACTTCCATGAAGCCGCCGCTAACAAACAGGCATACCTCATCGTTGCCCTTCCTCAGCCTCACTTCGCCAGGTTTGAGCGTGGTCATTAGGGGAGTATGCCGCGGCAGAATGCCAAGTTCGCCCTCGACGCCAGGGGCGATAACCATGTTTACCTCGTCCGTATAGACGACCCGCTCGGCAGTAACGATCTCAAACTTCAGGCTTGCCATGTCTTCAAACAGTGGGGCCGGGTGCTGCCAGCAATTCCGCTAGAAGCCCGCAGTCTCGCTGTCCTCCTATGCATTCATTTTTTCTGCTTTTTCGACGGCTTCTTCGATGGTGCCAACCATCCAGAAAGCCTGCTCAGGCAGGCCATCGTGTTTGCCCTCAAGAATTTCCCGGAAGCCGCGCACGGTTTCCTTGATCGGTACGTACTTGCCGGCGAATCCGGTAAAGGTCTCGGCAACAAACATTGGCTGGGAGAGGAACCGCTGAATCTTGCGGGCTCTCTGCACCACAACTTTGTCTTCTTCACTCAACTCGTCAACGCCGAGAATGGCGATA